>CAURIB010000009.1:0-22098 GCA_963524795.1 uncultured Streptococcus sp. | reverse complement strand
CCTTCAAAGTCTGATGTGTCTGACTTAGCTGCTTCTACTGCATTGACGCCACCTTCGAACTCTGGACTCTCTGCCTTAGCTCCTTCATCGCCATTGACACCACCTTCAAAGTCTGAAATTTCATGAACAGCTGCTTCTCCTTTTGAAGTTTCCACTGGAATATATTCTGGAACTTCATGGACTGCTGCTTCTTCACCATTGACGCCACCCTCGAAGTCTGAGACTTCATGGACTGCTGCTTCGGCACCATTGACGCCACCTTCGAATTCTGGGACTTCATTAATAGTTCCCGGTGGATTTTCTTCAACTTCTATTTCTGGAATTTCATGAACGGCTGCTTCCTCACCATTGACACCGCCTTCGAATTCTGGAAAATCATGAATTGCTGCTTCCTCACCGTTGACGCCACCTTCAAAGGCTAGATCCTCATGAACTGTACCTTCACCATTGACTGCGCCTGTAAATTCTGGAACTTCATGGATTTCTGCTTTTGCGCCATTTTTCCCACCAGGGACTCCTGCCCCTTCAAGACTTACAGGCAAATTATGCATGCTCTCAATTGCACCATCAATGATTTCTGTAATTTCTTGACCAATATCTTCCTTGCTAGCTGCAAATAACAAGGTTTTTGAATCATACTGCGTCAAGAAGGTAGCAAAATTCCCATTTGCCAGTTTAAGAACTGGTGGCTGATTCACCAATACTTCAGAATCAAATTCTAAAGCGATGACATTTTTGCTCATCTCCACAGCATTTTTCACAGTTGCTTTTGTTGGAGCAATTCTATCCTTGCTTAAGAAATCCCAGTTAAATTTCTTATAAGACAAGGTGTATTCATTTTGAGTGGCAGTCGCATGCTCATAAAGCAAGCCAAATTCGCCATTTCCAAGATCTTGCAAGGAGTTATAAGCAAATTTACCACTTTGAATTGGATTGTGCTTGAGCCAAGTCAAATCTCCGTTAGCTTCCACACGTGCTACGTGTACCAAACCATTGTAACGTCCTGGTCCACCTGCGTTGCTGAGAACGATATATTCCTTACCATTTTGTACAGTGTGAACAGCAGACATTTGAACGTAGACATCTTTGACATCCGCATAGCGCTTCACATCTTTTTCCCAAGTTGCTCCGCCATCCTTACTTGTTGCAACCTGCAAATCTCCTGTCAATCCACGCATGAAGAGTTTGAGGTCTCCGTTGTTCAACTGAACAACAGTTGACTCAGTATTTTGAGCACCTGGATTATTCATGGTTGAAGAGTGAATTGTTTGGTTACCTACTGGACGGTTATCATTGACAGCTTCACCTGCTTGCCATGTTTCACCATGGTCATCTGAGTAAATGACGCGTGAAGATTGAGAACCACTGAGGTATGATACGTTATTTGTCGTGTAGACTGGGATAACGAGACGACCTTTGTGAGGTCCCGAATGCAAGGCAATACCTGTACCAGGTCCAGTACCTAAGAAATGCATCCAATCCTTACGAATGCCGTATGTAATATCTTTAGGTGCAGACCAAGTTTTACCATCGTCATCACTATAAGACATCCAGAGATAGTTTGTGTTTGAAACCCTAAAGATATTCTTTTCACTGTACTCAAAGTAAACATTACCGATTAGTTCCTCACCCTTGTAAAGGTCACCCTTATCGCTGTAGGCTGGTTGTTTAGGATCAACTACAACTCGATATTCTGTCTTTCTATTTTCAGGGTCGAAAACTTCACCATTTTCACGGATTGTATAACGTCCTGCATCACCTTGTTTGTACAAGACTTGGTATACCTTGTCTCCAATTTGTTCATAGGCTTGTGGTGCTTTTCCTGGAAGAGAAAATACAGCCTTACCTTCAAGGAACATATCATAAATTGAAAAGATTCTCTTAGTTTTCGGATCTTGGACTAGGGCCATGTCAATGTTGACTGGTGATGGCCATTCTGGATTCTTAGCCTTCTCATTGTCGCGAGGATTTGAGATAACAATTCTATCTCCCCAGGTTTTGCCCTTATCATCACTACGACGAACAACCATACCGATATCGCCCCAGTCAGAGTGATGCAAGCGTCTCTCATCTGCACCAGCAATCAAGGTTCCCTTATCCGTTTTCAGCAGGGCTGGAATACGGTAGCTTGCGATACCATCTTTATTTGGCTTGCGGTTCTCACCACCTTCAAAAACATCCAGTTTATCAGTGACTTCTGCTCCTTCAGGAAGTTTCTTCTCCAACTCTCCTCTTTCAAAGAGCTGACTACGTTTTTTAACTTCTTCTGGTGAAAGGGTACGATCATAAACCGTTAGATTACGGACTTTAAGATTAGCACCCCAGAAGTTTTTGCCTGTACGTTTGGTTGTACCGATTTGTACATGATTAACATCTGGCATATCTTTGATGAAACGACCAGACTGAGGACTTGTGCGCGACAAGACACCATTTACATAAAGGCGAACCTGACCATTTGGTTGATCTGCATTGGGTCTTTCAACTGTAAAGGTTACAGAGTTCCACTGACCTGGCTTAATCTTCAAAGGAGCAGTTTTATAATCACCATAGAATTGGTTTCCATTAGCATCACGACCTTCAACGATAGCTGTGTTATCACGGATGGCCATGGTGAAGTATTCATCTTTTTTCTTATCACTAGATACTGAGAATAGATTATAAAATGCTGGAGCTTTTGCATCTGGCTTAAACTCCATATGAATGGTCGCATTTTGAAGTTTTTTAAGCTTGTCAAGCTCCTCTTTCATATCAACTCTTTGACCGTTTGTAGGATTGGTTTCAACATCCTCTTTTTCAATAACAGTATTGACATTTTCTAACTCTCTTGCATAAAAGTCACGCGGAATTTTTCCAACTTCTTCTTCGTCTTCACTCTCTGTAGCTGGAGTTTCGTTTGATGCTTCTGTTTCTGTTGGTTTTTCAGACCCTGGGTTTGCTTTCAGCTCTTCACGGTTTACTTCTGTGCCCTTATCTGTTGCCGTTGCCAATTTGTCTGCGAGTTCCTTATCGAGATTCGTCAGATTTCCTGTCTCTACTTCCTTAGGCAATTCTGGCAAAGATTGCCCCGCTGTTTCACCATTCGTTGATGGCGCCTCTTGAGCAAAAGCAGGTGAAGCACCAAAAACAACTGCTCCAATCACTACTGAAGCTGCTCCAACTGCAAATTTTCGAATTCCGTACCGCTGTTTTCTATCAAAATGTCTCTGATTCATATTTTCCCTTCCGTTTTTAAAAAATAAAGCGCTTTCTTTTTTGCTTAAAATTTTATGCCACCGAGGCTAAAGTAGCAAAAGAAACTGAAATATTGAATGGAGAATCCCATCCTTTTTACTGTGAACTACTGTTGCATGACATAAATTTCCACTTTTTATGAAGAAATACAACAGATTTTGCTCCTTTCATAATTGATATTACACTTATTATATAATAAATATTACAAATTTTAGTCAAATCAATCTACAATAGATTCTACTTTCAAATATATTTGGAAGAATCAAACTATTTGAAACTACTTTCTTGCCATCCAAATATATTGAAAAGAACCCTGTAATTCATTCAAAATCACAGGGTACTTCTTCCTAAGCCTTTATTGACCTACATAGGTAAATGGGATCTCACTACCACACAACCAGTTGTAAACCTGATCATTGACATGGACGTTCATAGCTTCGTGTGCGTATTCTGGCATCAGGCGATAGCTCTTCTCACAAGTCAAACGATTGTAGATAGCAAACTGAGTGATTGGATAGCAAACATCGTCATCAAGTCCTGTAATCATTCTCACCTCACCTTTGATTCGATGGGCAAGATTTTTTACATCGATATAGGCGAGCGTCTCCATAATCTGCTCTTCAGTCTCATGGAATGGATCATGGAACTTAAAGTAACGAAAGAGCTCATCATAGGCTTCGCTGGTATTTCCAATCTCTAGCACTCGTCTAAAGTCTGATAAGAATGGATAAATAGCAACTGTACGTTTGATACGTGGATTTAGTCCCGCAGCCACTAGAGCTAGTGCCCCTCCTTGAGAAGCTCCATAGCTTGCTAATTGCCCCTCATCCACTTGTGGGAAACTAGCGACAATTTCAACCAATTGATAGATATCTAGATAGACATCTTTATAGAAGAGTTGCTCTTTTCCTTCTACTGCACCACGAATGATTTGGCCCTTAACTGTATTTCCGAGAGGTGAGCGCAAGCCATCTTGTGAGTATCCAGATTGGCCACGAACATCCATAGATACAACACCATAACCAGCTACTGTAAAGGCTAGCATATCTGTCCAATCCCAGCAACGTCCCATATAGCCATGGAAGTGGAAAATGACTGGTACTTTCTTTTCTGATTTTGGTAAGACTACACGCGCATAAACAAGGCCATCACGGGTACCTCTAAAAGTTAACTCATAACACTTCACAGTTGGAATATGAAAGTCTCGTTCCTCTAATTGATAGTCTGGTAACACTGACAATTTCTCAATCTCACCATCCCAAAAAGCATCAAAATCTTGTGGAACCTCATCTCTCCCTCTGTAAGTTTTCATTTCTTCAATCAATGCTGGATTTCTCATATAATTCTCCTTGTTATTTGTAAACGCTACCATAACTCTAGCACACAAAGTAAGGCAATGCAAGGTAGATTCTTAAATAGAAAGTGATTTTAATTTTGCATCTTTAGCGAAGCGAGTCTGAAAGTAGTTTTATAAAATTCTATTCTAAGAGAACACAAGGGTAACTCACTAACATTTGCTAATACTCAATGAAAATCAAAGAGCAAACTAGAAAGCGAGACGCAGATTGCTCAAAACACCGTTTTGAGGTTGCAGATGGAAGCTGACGTGGTTTGAAGAGATTTTCGAAGAGTATAACTTCAATATTTTGTAGGATTTTCTTTCCCTTGTTCTGTCACTTACTTTCTGTTTCTTCTCCCCATACACAAACTACTTTTCAAGTAGTTTTGGAGAACCTTATTTCTCATACTTTTATAGAATCACTTTCCTACAAAAAAAGTTTCATAATCTCCATAGAATAGATCTATCAAGATTACAAAACTTTTTCTTATTTCAAATTGTTTTTATAGCGTTCCAACTCTGCTTGGTTTGCCCAAACATAGTGACCTGGACGAATTTCTACCATAGAAGGTTTATCAGTTTCATAGTCATGTTGATCTGGATCATAGACTTTCAAAACTTTTTTGCGTTCCAAGATTGGGTCTGGAATAGGAACAGCTGATAGAAGTGCTTGTGTATATGGATGAACTGGATTGTTAAACAATTCTTCAGTCTCAGCCACCTCAACAATGACACCCTTATAAATTACCGCGATACGATCAGAGATGAAACGAACTACTGACAAATCGTGGGCGATAAAAAGATAAGTCAATCCTAATTCCTTTTGGAATTTCTTGAGCAAGTTCAAAACTTGGGCACGTACTGAAACGTCCAAGGCTGAAATCGGCTCATCCGCAATAACGAAGTCAGGTTGCATAACCAAGGCACGGGCAATCCCGATACGTTGACGTTGTCCTCCTGAAAACTCATGTGGGTAACGTGTCAAGTGTTCAGCCAAAAGTCCCACTTCACGAATGATATTTTGAACTTTTTCTTTTCTTTCTTCTTCATCTTTAAATAAATGGTGGTTATAAAGACCTTCAGAAATGATATAGTCAACCGTTGCACGTTCATTCAAACTTGCAGCAGGGTCCTGGAAAATCATTTGGATACGACGGATTAATTCCGAAGCTTGTTCACGTGATTTTTTACCATTGATTTTTTGACCTTCAAAGATGATATCGCCTTTGCTGGTATCATTAAGACCGATAATAGCACGACCAATTGTTGTCTTACCACTACCAGACTCTCCAACAAGTGAGAATGTTTCACCTTTGTTGATAAAGAAATTGGCATTCTTAACAGCTACAAACTTTTTACTTCCTTCACCGAAGGAAATCTCTAAGTCTTTAATTTCTACTAATTTTTCAGACATTTCCTTCCTCCTAGTCCTCAAGATGTGTAAAGCCCATCTTTTCACGAATCTTGTCGTGTAAATCTGCAATCACCGATGGTTTTTCAACTTTTGGAGCTTGTTCATGAAGCAACCATGTCTTAGCCCAATGAGTATCAGATACTGCAAACTGAGGTGCTTTTTCCTCGAAGTCAATCTTCATAGCATAATCTGAACGAAGAGCAAAAGCATCTCCCTTCAATTCAGTATAAAGCGATGGAGGTGTTCCAGGGATTGAGTACAATTCACCTTTGTCATCCGCAAGTTGTGGCAAGCTTGACAAGAGGCTCCATGTATATGGATGACGTGGGTCGTAGAAGATTTCTTCAACAGTACCATATTCAACAATTTCACCAGCATACATAACTGCAACTTTATCAGCGATACTTGCTACGACACCTAGGTCGTGGGTGATAAAGATTGTTGTAAAGTGGTATTCGTGTTGAAGTGACTTCAACAAATCAATAATCTGTGCCTGAATGGTCACGTCAAGAGCTGTTGTCGGCTCATCACAGATAAGAATGTCTGGACGACAAGCAAGAGCAATCGCGATAACGATACGTTGACGCATTCCCCCAGAATATTGGAAAGGATACTCGTCAAAACGTTTCTCAGAATCTGGAATACCAACTTTATTCATATAGTCAATAGCCATCTCTTTAGCTTCTTGCGCAGTCTTGCCTTGGTGTTTAACAATAACTTCTGTGATTTGACTTCCGATTGTCTTGATAGGGTCTAGACTGGTCATCGGATCTTGGAAGATAGTTGCAATCTTCGCACCACGAATACTTTCCCATTCTTTATGAGAAGATAAGGTTGTCAAATCTTGTCCTCGGTAATTAATACTACCTTGTGCAACACGACCATTTTCTTCCAACATTCCTGTGAATGTTTTTGTCAAAACTGATTTACCTGAACCTGACTCCCCAACTAACGCGAGGACCTCTCCCTCAATCAAATCGATGGAGACACCTCGAATAGCTGTCAAAATCTTGTCACGAACATCAAATTCCACGACAATATCTTGAGCAGTCAAAATTACATTTTTTCCTTTTATCATGTCTACTCCTATCTATGTGTACGTGGATCACTAGCATCCGCTAGGTTTTGACCAACAACGAACAGTGACAAGGATACCAAGACCAAAGTTGTCAATGGAATCCAGAAGAGGTATGCATTTGTCGTTACGTTTTGAGAGTAATCTGAAATCAAACGACCCAAGCTAGGAACTGTAATCGGCAATCCAAGTCCAAAGAATGATA
Source organism: uncultured Streptococcus sp. (assembly GCA_963524795.1). Classification (GTDB taxonomy): domain Bacteria; phylum Bacillota; class Bacilli; order Lactobacillales; family Streptococcaceae; genus Streptococcus. Next base: position 14,834 of record CAURIB010000009.1, on the reverse strand, counting down.
GGAAAGCTTCATATGAGATAAAGGCTGGAAGCATTTGCGACGTACTCGTAACAATAACAGATACCAATTGTGGCATAATGTTTTTCACAATAATCTTATAACTTGGTGTTCCCAAGGTTCGTGAAGCAAGGTTATACTCTAAATCACGGTATCGTAACATTTGGATACGAATTGAGTGAGCAACATTAATCCAGGTTGTTACACTCATGGCAAAAATCAAGTTCCAGAAACCTGCACCGATAGAGTAAGTCAAAACAATAACGATCAAAAGTGATGGGATATTGTTGATAACGTTGTAGACCTCCATCATGATACGGTCAACTGATTTTGAGATCCCCCAAATTCCACCAATGACAACACCGATAAAAAGGTTGACAAAGGTCGCAATGACAGAAATCAAGATAGAATTACGAGCTCCAAACCAGACACCATCAAAGAGAGATTTACCATTACTATCTGTACCAAACCAATGCTCAGCATTTGGTTTAATGTAACGAGCGCTAAAATCATTTACCTTACTTACATCATTGAAGTCAAAATCAGAGAACATTGGGTAAATGAAACTCATCAAAACAACTGCAATCAAGATACCTAGCATGATTACTGTTGATTTCTTCTTCAAAAATTGTCTAAAAACAGAACCCCAGTATGAATAGGCAGGAGCATCAATTGCTTCAGAGGCATAATCATCACGTTTTACAAACTGAAATTTTTCATTACTAATTGTAGACATTATTTGCCTCCTTTCTCTGTCAATTTAATACGTGGGTCAATAATGGTCATCCAAATATCTCCAATAAGGTTTGAGAAGATTGAGACACAAGTGAAGATAAAGACGAGACCAACTACCATATTATTGTTTGAAGCTTTTACAGAGTCGATCAACATTTTACCCATACCTGGGAAGGCAAAGACTGTTTCAGTAAGAGTTGCTCCACCAATAACACCAATAATTGAGCCTGGGATACCAGAAACGAGTGGTACCATAGCATTTTTAAAGATGTGCTTATCAGAAATCTCTTTCTCAGACAAACCTTTAGCACGAGCAAAACGAACGAAATCTTGTGATTGCAAGTCAATCATATAACGGCGAATCCAAATTGCCATAGTAGGTGCTCCTAGCAAGCCCAGAATCACTGCAGGAAGGACATAAGAACGCCAATCACCAGCACCCAAGATTGGGAATGAGTCTGGGAAGCCGATTGAAGAACCAATCAAACGAATAATATAGACTAGGGCAATCGTTGGAAGAGCCAACAAGAACGTTAGAGTCCCTGTTGAGAAACTATCAATCCAAGTGTTTTTGAAACGAGCCATTGCTGAACCAAGAGGAATCGCAATCGCATATGAAATCGCAAGACCAATCAAACCAGTGATAGCAGAACTTGCAATCATAGATGGGTACTGATAGTTGCTCTCAGTAGCTGTATATGGATCATCTTTACCGTAGTTGGCTACTTCACGAGCATCAGCTTGACTCGGAGATTTATAAGTTCTTGAGTAAATATTTACTGATGATGTTTTCTTACCAGTTGGGAATTGAACTTCAGAAGTCTTCGTTTGTCCTTGTCCTTGTGTAATAACTTGAAGAACAGGAGTATTTGCATAAGTTGGATAAGAATCTCCTAGGTTCAAGTTGACAAAGTTTTGGTGAACAAATGGGAACTGACTATTGAAGTACAAGAGGTATTTGTGTTTAGTACCTGAACCCACAAGAGACCAACCGATAGCAGGATCATTCTCAAAGCGCAAATAACGCTCTAAGTTAGGATTCTCAGGGTCTTGGATCTTGTTTGTATGGTCAATATCAAGCAAGTTTGCATAGAATTTAAACACACGTTCAAAAATAGGAATTTCACGTGTAGCGTAGAATTGTCCACTCTCTGTAAACTCACCTAGAGTCCAACCATTCCCAAGTTGTTGGATATATTTTTCATAGATTGCTTTATTTGTATCATTTGCATCTACTGTAACAGAAGAGTCAATGCTACTAGCTTTTTCCTGCAACTCTTTCGTATCATAATATTCGATATAACCCATACGCTCAAAGACGGTATTTTCATAGTTATCACGTTTATCAGCTGTGGTTGCAATTTTATTGTAGTTAGTATCTTGTTTGAAGATCAACTTCCGTGGAACCATCGTATAGATGATTGTGTAAATCAAGGTCGTTACTAAGAAAATAGAAACCAACGACCGCAAGATACGCATAAAAACATATTTTTTCATATTATTTCCTTTAAAATCCCAAAAGAACCTTCTCCTTTAGGAGAGAAAGTTCTGATGAGCATTATTTATTTCACATGACTCGCTAACTCTTTTTGAGCTTTTTCGTTTGATTCAGCTTTTTCTTTGAGCCATTTTTCACGAGCTTCTTTGTACTCTTTGGTTGTTACAGTGTTAGCTTGCAATTTAAGGTACTTGAAGTATACATCTGAACCTTTATCACCAGATTGAGTGTAAGAGGCCGAGAATGGTACTACACGAGAAATAACTGGCGCTGCTCCTGAAGATGACATAGCTGGAAGGAAGAGTGAGCTATCTGTCAACCAAGCTTGAGCTGCTGCATATTTCTCATAACGTTTGTTAAGGTCACTTGTTTCATTACCAGCTTCTTCAAGCAACTTGTCGTAGTCTTTCAAACCAACTTGGGTAACTGCTGGATTTGATGGATTGTCATAACCCATATAAGTCTTTGTTTGCTCGCTGTTACTTGTTTGCAAGATATCAAGGTAAGTTGATGGGTCTTGATAGTCTGGGTTCCATCCAACGGCACCTGAAAGATCCCAATCCTCAGCTGCTGCATTCGGAGCATAGTAAGTGATGTTAAATAATTCATCTTTTGTTACTTGTTGGATATCGATGATTACATTTTCTTCACCAAGAACTTTTTCAACAGATTGTTTGAAGGACTGAATACGCGCAATGTAGCTCTTAGCAGTTTGGTCAACTGGAATATCCAAATGAATTGGGAATTTCACGCCATCTGCTTCCAAAGTCTTCTTAGCTTTAGCAAATTCTGCTTTCGCTTTATCAGCATTGTAAAGACCATCTTGGCCATCCGCAAAGTTTACATCTTTCCACTCATCACCATAAGAAACAACTTTCTCAGTGACCAAGTCACCAAATGTTTTTTCACCTGCAGAAACAAAGTCTGGTTTTACAAATAGATTACGAACAGCAAGGGCTGCTCCATCTTCACCATTGATCTGAGCAGAGTATGCTGTACGGTCAAATGCAAAGTTCAAAGCTTGACGGAAGTCTTTGTTAAGAAGGGCTTTCTTAGTAGAAGTCTTTTCATCATCAGTTGTTTTTGATGTATATTTATAGCTTTGACGGTCAATATTAACACCCAAACCAGCAATACCAGCTCCTTGTGGAGTATAGTAAATGTTGTCTTTGTATGTTTCTGCGATTTTAGAATAATTTGAACTTGTTGGGAAGAGACGGGCGTAGCTGTATGCACCACTTGTAAAGTTACGTTCGATTGATTCTTGGTCTGAACCATCATAGAATGCAAGCGTCACAGTGTCTAAGTGAACATTATCTTTATCCCAATATTGCTCATTCTTCACAAACTCAACAGAAGACTTAGCAGTTAATCCTTTAAGCAAGAAAGGACCATTGTAAAGCAATGATGTTGGATCTGTTGACTTACCAAAGTCTGAACCTTTTGATTTTTCAAACTCTGCATTCAAAGGCCAGAAGATTGCGTAAGACATTTTAGAATTCCAATATGGCTCTGGTTTGTTCAAAGTGTATTGAAGAGTGTAGTCATCAACAGCTTTTACACCAACAGTTGAAAAGTCAGTTGAGTTCCCAGCCACATAATCTGCCAAACCTTTTACAGAATCTTGAGCAAGATACAATGCTTCTGATTTCTTATCAGCTGCGTGTTTCAAACCTGTAACAAAGTCATTAGCAGTTACTTCTGCATATTCTTCACCATCAGCTGTGAGCCATTTTACACCTTTACGAATCTTATAAGTGTATGTCAATCCATCTTGAGACACTGACCAATCTTCTGCAACTGCAGGAGTGAGGTTACCATATTTATCATTTGTAAAGAGTCCATCGATACCATTTGAAGTGACAACTTTTGTACTTTGCTTACCAGAGATAAGGTAGTCCAAAGTTTCTGGATCAGCTGTATATACATATCCGTATGCTTTTGGAGCCTCAGCATTAGATGATTTTGAAGAACCGCAAGCCGCGAGAACACCTGTTGCAAGTAGGGCTACGCCTGCTACTGCAAAAATCCGACTTTTTTTCATATTACTTAACTCCTCTTTTGAAATTAATAAGATAATGCTTATTATACCACAACCACTTCAAAAAGTAAACGAATTTTCAGAATATTTTGTCGCACACATTTTGAAAGTCGGAAAACTTACATTTTCAGAAAAGAAACTATTGACGAGATTTAATTTAAAAGGTATAATAATAAAAGTTAAGGCGGTATAGCCAAGTGGTAAGGCACGGCTCTGCAAAAGCTTGATCGTCGGTTCAAATCCGTCTACCGCCTCTATATTATCAAAGGCTCCTACAGGAGTCCTTTCTTTTTAACTACTAGAAAAGCTTTATCAGTTCTACTCTGATAAAGCTTTTGTTTTATTCTGTTTCTTCTTCTGATTCGAGTTCTTGGATTTGAACCTTAAGCTTGGTTACACGTCCATTTTTGACCTTATCATTGGTTAGGGTGATATGCTTATTGCTACTTTCTAACTCATAGCTAAGTTTTTCTGATGTTGGAATAGTTCCCACGCCAGTCAAATAGTAACCAGCGATCGTATCTACATCATCACTTTCAAGTTCAACATCAAAGTAGTCATTGAAGTCATTTAAATTCATTGTTCCTTGGACGATATAGGTATCTTCACCAATTGTATGAACATAGACTTCAGCTCTGTCAGTTTCATCATCAATCTCACCAACAATCTCTTCGAGCAAGTCTTCAAGAGTGACCAAACCAGCCATTCCCCCATATTCATCGAGAAGAATAGCCATTTGTCTTTGTGAATTTCTCAACTCTTTTAATAAATCATCCACAAAAATAGTTTCAGGTACAAAGAGCGGTTCCTGCAAAATCTTTCTCAATACGATATTGTCAAAACCATCGGTAAACCCTGCTTTTAGCAGATTCTTGGTATGAATCAAACCAATCACGTTATCCTTGTCATCATCATAGACAGGAATACGAGAAAAGTTTTGTTTTAAGATGCTTTCGATAATGGTTTGAGTATCATCTTGAATATCAACCATGAAGGCATCCGTTCGAGGAACCATGACTTCACGTGCCATAAGCTCGTCTAGCGAGAAAATACCTTGTAACATTTCGATTTCATCAGCATCCAAGGTTTCTTCACTCTTAGACAACATGTACTCAATCTCATCACGAGTCATTTTTTCGTCCGCATCATCAAATGTCATCGGTGTCAATTGACTCAAGAGATTAGTTGATGCTGATAGCATCCAAACAAAGGGACTCACAACCTTACCAAGACCAATGATAAACGGTACTGTTCTGATAGCCAAGGCATCCTTAAGATTTAGAGCAATTCGCTTAGGATAAAGTTCGCCAAAAACAATAGAAATATAGGTCAAGAAAGCTAATGATAAGAAGCTAGCTACCGCATAGGCAGTCTCGCTATTTCCCATCCAAGAGGCGATTAATTCACCTAGTGAATCTGCTAGTTTAGCCCCTGACAAGATCGTGATTAAGGTGATACCAACTTGAATGGTTGATAAAAAGTGATTCGGGTTTTCAAGTACCTTTAGTAAACGGATATAGCGTTTATCCCCCTCCTCCGCTTTTTGCTCAACACGTGAACGACTAAGTGAAACCATGGCCATTTCTGTTGCAGAGAAAAAGGCATTTAAAAAGGTCAAAACAACTAATAAAACAAATTGCAGTAACAAATCCTGACTGCTCGGGTCTTCCATTTTCCTTCTCCTAAATAGTATAATTGAGTCTATTATACCACATTTTTTCTCTTCTACACATTATTTTACGATTTCAATAGTTAATCCCCTATCTGAGGAGATAAGAGATTCTTAGTCTATTTTGCTTTGGTAACGGTAACTTGACCTGTTCGGTAGTCAAGCTGAATTCCAGTTTGGACATTCGGAATGACGACGTTAAACTCCAACTCCCCATCAGAGGACTTGGCTTCAATCTGCGATGCGGACGGCACCAAGTCTTCCTCAGACGCATAGAGCAACGTCACACGGTAACGCACTCGTTTGTTTTGATCTAGGGCTTTTCGAACCAAACTCTCATAGTAGTTTTGGCCTGTGGAATCTTCTGCACGCGCTTGGTTGGCCCAAGCTGTCTGTACGGCAATATTTTTAGGATTGCTGGTAGAAGCATCGAAACCATCTAAGCCACCTATCAAGGCATAGCCTAACAAGTGACCTCTATCAACTGCGTGATTATAGCTCCCTTTTAGGTTCTTAACCTGATGCCAACCCGCAGGCGTCCAAGATGTTGAACCATTGCCAGTTTCTTCACGGTCCTTGTACTGCCGTGTTGCTTTTGACATGATTGCATTCGCTACTGTGGGAACTGTCTCTCCTCCTACCGTTTTTGTCTTGTTATCCGCATAGGGTTTGCTTGAAACCTTAGCATCCAGATTGGTTTTATTGTTATTGACGATAAAGGCTCCTGCGCCATTCCACTCTAGAGTACCCTTAATTTGTTTTTTAACCGAATCTGTTAGGACACTTTCAGCCAGTTCTTGACTTGGAGTATCAGACGACTGTGATTTTTGTTTTACTTGTGTTTTTGGTGCAGTGTTGGAAGACTGCATTTGTTTAATATAGTAGCTTCCTGCTGACAAGAGCAAAAAGAGCAAGAGGCCAATTAGGGCCTGCCTTGTTTTTTTATTCATACTTTCTCCTTCATTTCACTTTCTAGAAAAATCACTTCCTAGAAAAAGACTGGTCTCCCAGTCTATTTTCCTGTAAATTTTGCGATGAGTTCTTGCCATTTTGCTGGCGCTAAAATAGCCCAAGGATCTTGACCTTTTCCTAGAATACCATAGCCAATCATCAAACCAATAGCAAGAGCTAAGAATCCTAGTAGTAATACTACAATTACTAGGATAAAGCGACGTAAGACATATTTGGATTGTTTATTCATCTTCATCAGCTTCCACACTTACCCGTTCAATCTTAGCTCCTAACTGGGCTAATTTTTCATGAAAACGGTAGTAACCTCTATCTAAATGGACAAGCTTTCCTACAACTGTTTCGCCTTCAGCTACCAAGCCTGTCAAAATCAAGGCTGCACTGGCACGTAAGTCTGTCGATAGAACTTCTGCCCCTTGGAGAGGCTGTCCTCCGACGATACGGGCTGTATCACGGATAATTTCAGAGTGCAAGCCCATACGACGCATCTCTTCTAAATGTTGGAAACGATTCTCAAATACAGTCTCTACCATAGTTGACTCACCTTGAGCAACAGTCATTAGAGCAGTGAACTGTGCTTGCATGTCTGTCGGAAATCCTGGATGTGGAAGTGTCTTAACGTGGACAGCCTTTAATTTTTCACGTTGGGAACGAATACGAATTCCTTCGCCCTCATCGATGACTTCAACACCCATTTCCAATAATTTAGCAATCAAGGGACGATTGTGTTCCCAGATGGCATCTTGAATTAAGACATCTCCACCTGTCATAGCAGCTGCTACCATGAAGGTCCCTGCTTCGATACGGTCTTGCACAACATTGTGGGTCGCACCATGTAGTTGCTCAACACCAGTAATCGTCACAGTTTCTGTCCCTGCTCCCTTGACTTTGGCACCCATTTTATTTAGGAGAACAGCCAAGTCGACAATCTCAGGTTCACGCGCCGCATTTTCAATGACAGTTACGCCCTTAGCAAGAGTTGCCGCCATCATCAAGTTTTGAGTAGCACCTACACTTGGGAAGTCCATGTAAATGTGAGCTCCGTGCAAGCATTCTGCCTTAGCTTCGATATATCCTGCCGTTTGAGTAATTTGAGCCCCCATCGCTTCGAGTCCCTTTAGGTGAAGGTCGATAGGGCGACTACCGATAGTACAGCCACCTGGCATCGAAACTTTAGCATGTCCTACACGAGCCAAGATTGGCCCCAATACTACAATTGAAGCACGCATCTTGCTGACATACTTATAAGGTGCTTCTTCGGTGATGTCTCCAGTAGCATCAACTTCAACAATATGTGCTTCTTGATCAAAGTCTACTTTCGCATTTAATCCACGAACCACCTGATTCATGGTAAAAACATCCGATAAAATAGGAACATTTTTTAAGACCGTTTTTCCTTCACTTGCTAAAATAGTTGCTGCAAGTAGTGGCAAAACTGCATTTTTTGCGCCCTCGATGGTAACACTTCCAACCAAACGATTATCGCCACCTTGAACTACAATTTTTTCCATAGAGTATTTTCCTTCACTTACAATTTTAGAATAACGTTCTAACTGCTTCTTGCCAAAGTTGGTAGAGATTTAGGAAAAAGGAACTAATCAGATATCCTAAACCGATACTACACAATACTACCAAGAGTCGAACCTTCTTCGCATTATCCTTTGTCACCTTCAAAATTTGATCCCATCTGACCAAATCTTTCAAGAGCTGAAAGACTAGGTAGACAAAAAACATATGACTACTAAGGGTAAAAAACAATTGAATCATTTGCCTATTATACCATCTTCTTTTTTTCTACGCTAGTTTAGGGATTCGCCTACTGTTTAGGGATTGTTTTTTAAATAGTCAATCGCATCTTGAAGCGTTTTGACTGGAACGATTTTCATGTCTGTTTTAATCATTTGAGCTGCTTCTAGAGCTGTGTCATAGTTACTCTTGGCATTTGGATTTGCCTTTTTAGCTTCCTCAGTTACTGGATTGTTAGGAGCAAAGAATACAGTAGCTCCTTTCTTAGCTGCGGCCACAACCTTTTTATCAATTCCACCAATGTCACCTACGTTGCCATCTCTATCGATGCTTCCGGTACCCGCAATAATCCGTCCATTGCGAAGAGTTGGATCTGCAATTTGCGTGTAGATGGATAAACTAAACATCATCCCAGCACTAGGACCACCAATGCCAGCAGTTGAAAATTTGATTGGTACATCACTAGATACTTCTGTGCGGTCAATCAAACCTATTCCGATACCATTTTTCCCATTTTCTAGAGTAATGATCTTTCCTTCGGCAGTCTTAACTTTTCCATCCTCCTCATAAGTAACCTTAACCTGATCACCTAGAGTTTGAGAATTGACATAGTCAACTAAATCCTTAGAACTTTCGAAAGTTTTATCATTAACAGCTGTTACTGTATCAGCAATATTGAGAATCCCTTTAAAGGTCGAATTATCAGTCACAGTTAAAACATAGACCCCAAGGTAGTTGAGTTCTATCTCTTTTCCAGCAGCCTTCAAGCCTTGGTATTTGGCCATGTTCTGCGAAGTTTCCATATAGAATTGGTTGATGCGGACAAATTCTGCATCTGATGAACCACCTGTCATTTCCTTAGCACTATGAATATCTGTGAAAGGTGTTAGCCAAGCATAGATCAAATGAGCTAGTCGAGCACGTTGGACACCAACTGTTACAAACTGGTAAGAACCTTCCTCTTGATCAGGCTGATTATTTACCTGTAATACCTTACGAATATCCTCTGAAGTCCCTGGAACCTCAATGTAATAAGGCAGGGGCACTGTAAAAGCAACAAAGGTAATGATAAGTCCCACAATCAGGTATATGGGCCATCTAGTCTTTTTCTTCATCTTCTAATTCCTCCAAGACAGTATTTGGCACATATCCACTGATATCTTGACCAAATTTTAATAGTTCTCTGACAGCTGAAGAGCTAATATGTATATGCTCCAAACGACTATGGAGATAGATCGTCTCTAGTTCACTTGCCAGCTGGTGATTGTAATAGTCAAAACTGGCTTCATACTGGAGATCCGCAGCATTGCGTAATCCTCGCACCAAGACCTGAACTCCAAGTTTTCTAGCAACGTCAACTACCAATTCATCGTGAGAAGCCATCACTTCCACATTTTTGAGATGTCCCACTGCTTTTTCAACAGTCTTCTTTCGACTCTCTATCGGTAAAAATCCCATTTTGTGTGGATTATAAAAAATCCCGACATACAATTTATCAAAGAGCTTACTTGCACGCTCGATGAGATCCAAATGTCCATTAGTCATCGGATCAAAGGAACCTGTAAATAGCCCAATCTTATCTGACATAAACCGTCACCTTACTAATCCCATATATTTTTTCCTTCCAGATGCCCAAACAGGCGATTTCTTCTGGAAGTTCTACTGTTTTATCGGTCTCACATACCACCATGACATCTTCTGAAAAAAGATTTCTCTCTGCCATTTTTTCAATATCTGACACGATTTGTTCTTTTGCATAGGGAGGATCCAAGAAAATAAGATCAAAGACTCCATCCACCTGCTCCAAAGCACGACTGGATTCCATTTTTAATAATTGAAATTTAGAGGTTTCCTTGGTCATCCGAATATTTTCTGCCACAATACTCTGGGCCCTGCGGTCTTTCTCAACCAGTACTGCACTGGACATTCCCCTTGAGACGGCCTCGATGGATAAACCACCGCTACCAGCATAAAGATCTAACACACGTCCACCTTCAAAGTAGGGACCAATCATATTAAAAATAGCGCCCCTAACCTTGTCTGACGTTGGCCTTGTCGTTTTACCGTCCAGCGTCTTTAACGGACGCCCTCCGTAGATTCCTGATACGATTTTCATACCGTATATTATACCAAATTCTTATCAAAAAAAGAAAATCGAACCTTACGGCTCGATTGATTAAAGAATATTTTCGTAGGTGTCTCTCACTTCTTGTGGCCAAACACTGGTTTGGACTTCACCGATGTGCTTCTTACGAAGTAGGAACATAGCCATACGAGATTGGCCAATTCCTCCACCAATTGTCAATGGGAAGAGTCCATTTAGGAGAGCCTTATGCCATTCTAAAGTTAGACGGTCTTCGTCTCCTGTGATAGCTACTTGGCGACGGAGGGTATCTTCATCGACACGAATACCCATTGAAGACAATTCAAAGGCTGCACCCAAGTTATCATTCCAAACAAGGATGTCTCCATTCAAGCCATGATAGCCATTTTCAGACTCAGTTGTCCAGTCATCATAGTCTGGTGCACGTCCGTCATGAGGTTTTCCATCTGATAATTCTCCACCAATACCAATCAAGAAAACAGCACCGAACTCCTTACAGATAGCATTTTCACGTTCTTTAGGTGTCAAGTCTGGGTAGCGTTCCACCAACTCTTCAGTATGGATAAAGGTAATTTGTTTAGGTAGAATTGACTCAATATCGTAGCGAGCTTCTACTGCTAACTCTGTCAAACGAATAGCCTTATAAATCTTTTCCACCGTTTCTTTAAGATAGGCAAGATTGCGCTGTCCGTTTGGAATAACTTTTTCCCAATCCCACTGGTCTACATAGACTGAGTGAGTCGCATCTAGGGAATCTTCGTCTGGACGAAGAGCCTTCATGTGAACAAAGAGACCTTCTCCTTCACCAAAACCAAATCGAGCCAAGGTATGGCGTTTCCACTTAGCAAGTGAATGCACCACTTCATAAGTTGCATCGGGAATTTGGAGAACCTTGACTTCCACGGCATTCTCCACACCTGATAAATTGTCCTGCATCCCATCCCCAACCTTACTCAAGATAGGACCTTGTACCTCAACCACTTCTAACTTATCTTTTAAATACTGGGTAAAGGTGTTTTTTACAAAGGAAATTTCTTCCTGTTGATGGATAAAACTTTTCTTCATACATCTCTCCTTTTGAATAATAAGATGATTATACCCTTTTGCCAGTAAAAATGAAAGTAAAAATTAAAAAAAGAGCTCATTTGAGCTCTAAAAGTATTAATCGTCACTTCCAAAGATACGCAAGAAGCTAAGGAATACGTTGATAAAATCCAAGTAAAGACTGAGCGCCAAAGAAACTGCCCAACCTGTTGCAACTTGACCACCTGACTCCTCATAAACATAGCGAATCTTTTGGTTGTCCCAAGCAATCAAACCTGCAAAAACGAAAACCATGATAATGCTGATGATATAGTCAAAAAGGCTACTGTTTAAAAAGATATTGACAATCATAGCTAGTATGAGGCCCACTAAAGCTGCCAACAAGGCACGTCCCATACCGCTCAAATCCTTCTTAATCACAACTCCGATAAGAGCCATCACAAAGAAGAGAGCTGCACTAGAAACAAAGGCTGTTAAAACAGTACCTGGGGTGTAGAGCGAAACAACGAAACTCAGTGTAAAACCGTTTAAAACGGAATAAAGCAAGAAAATTGGCAAGGCTGCTGGACTGTTTTTTAAAGCCATACTACTCGCTACATAGACCAGAGCAACTTCTACAAAGCCCGCAACTATTAGCCATACACGAGCATTCATCATAATTTGAACGAGCAAATCCTGGAAAGTTGTCAACATGAGTCCTGAGACAAGGGCTGATAAGCCAATTCCCAAACCTACAAAAGCATAGACTTTTGCATAGAATTGATTCAAACCAGAACGTTCTTGAATAACTGTTTGATTCATATCTTTTTTCTCCTTATGAAATCTTTTTACTGATTATAACAAAAATAAACTATTTTAACTCAAATAAAACATGAGTATACCCGCTGCAATGGCAACATTGAGACTTTCCGCCTGGCCCTTCATGCTGATATGAACCAGTTGGTCCGCCTGGTCTGCTATGAATGGACTAATGCCTTGACCTTCATTCCCCATGACCAAGGCGAAATCCTCTTGATAAGCCAGCTCACGATAATCTTTAGAATTTTGGGACAAGGTAGTTGCTAGAATGGGCAAGTTATTATTTTTAGCCTCTTCAATAAAAGTTTCAACAGGCATCCGATAAATCGGTACATGAAAATGACTGCCCTGCATGGATCGAAGAGTCTTCAAGCTATAAATATCTGCTGACTTGCTTGAAACGATGACTCCAGAAAAACCTGCTGCATCTGCCGTTCGGATCATTGTGCCAACATTTCCAGGATCCTGCACATCTTCCAAGAAAAGATATTTTCCAGAGGTGAAATCCGGCAACTGCTCTTCTTCCTTTTGAACAATGGCTACAATGCCCTGAGGAGTTTGTGAATCTGCCAAATCAAGCAAGATTTCTTCGGCAACAAAGACGGTCTGAGGGTAGTCCGTTAATTTTTCACCATACTCTGAAAGGGCAAATATTTTCTCAATCTTAGCACCAGCCTGAACAGCCTCTTCAAACAAATGCCATCCTTCAATTAAATAAGAAGATTTTCGATATTTTTTTTGATGCAATTTCTTGGCATTTTTTACCACAGAATTGGCTTTAGAGGTTATAATAGTCATAGGAGTATTATAACACAATCAAGGAGGTTTGGTATGCAAAAGGTCAAAATGATCGCACAGGGTCGCGTTCAAGGTGTTGGTTTCCGCTGGGGCGTTTATACCCTTGCCCTCGAGCTAGGTGGAATCACTGGTCGTGTCTGGAACAACGATGACGGAACCGTTGAGATTCTTGCCCAAGCAGAGTCTTCAGCTATCATGGCTAAGTTCATCCAAGAAATCCGAAAAGGACCTACTCCCTTCTCAAAAGTAACTTATCTAGATGTTCAATTGAGCAACTTCCCATCCTATTCAGATTTCAAAGTCGCAAATTAGGTCCAGAGAACTATTGTATATTTTCCAAAAAAACAGTAGAATAGAAAGGTATAATTTTTAAAGAAGGAATAAAAACAGTGAAATCAATTAAACGAATCGCTCTCTCAGTCATGGGAGTGGCTATGCTATTAGTCTTGACAGGTTGTGTCCAGGTTGATAAAGCAACAGGTAAGCCAATTGGTCCCGTTTGGGATTTCTTGGGTGCTCCGATGGGAGAAGCTATCAAATACTTCGCTAATGATCAAGGCCTCGGTTTCGGTGTTGGAATCATCATTGTAACCATTATCGTCCGCTTGATTATCCTCCCACTTGGTATCTACCAATCATGGAAAGCAACGCTTCACTCTGAGAAGATGAATGCTCTCAAGCATGTTCTTGAACCACATCAGACTCGTCTGAAAGAAGCAACGACTCAAGAAGAAAAATTAGAAGCTCAACAAGCTCTCTTTGCTGCTCAAAAAGAGCACGGCATCAGCATGTTTGGCGGCGTGGGATGTTTCCCTATTCTCATTCAAATGCCTTTCTTCTCTGCTATCTACTTTGCTGCCCAACATACTGAAGGAGTTGCCCAAGCAAGCTACCTAGGAATTCCTCTAGGCTCACCTAGTATGATTTTGGTTGCCTTTGCTGGTATCCTTTACTATCTTCAATCACTCCTTTCTTTACATGGAGTTGAGGATGAAACTCAAAGAGAACAAATCAAGAAGATGCTCTATATGAGCCCTCTCATGATTGTCGTGTTCTCTGTCTTCTCACCAGCCAGCGTTACACTTTACTGGGTTGTCGGTGGTTTCATGATGATTCTTCAACAATTTATCATCAACTACATCGTTCGTCCAAAACTTCGTAAAAAAGTACGTGAAGAATATGCCAAGAACCCACCAAAAGCAAGTAAATCTTCAGCCACTCGTAAAGATGTCACACCTGAACCAGTCTCAGCTATCACAGCTTCTAACAAGAAGAAAAACAAAAAACGCAATTCTGGTAAACAACATTCTAGATAAAGCTACGTGTATTATCCAATAATTAAAAAACGAATGAATGACAAATAGTTTTCATGAACTAGGTATCATTCATTCGTTTTTATTATCTACTTTCACATCTTAATTTATTTAAATCCTAT
>CAURIB010000008.1:0-25276 GCA_963524795.1 uncultured Streptococcus sp. | reverse complement strand
CTTCTAATCTTTTCAAGTCTCTCTTTTTTATTCATCTTTAAACTCTCTATGTGCTCTCTCTACAACTTTTTCTATTTCAGTAACAACCTGATTGCTTGCTTGTTCCTCTTTACGCAAATAAGCAAGAAACTCTATATTTCCGTGTCCTCCTTGTATCGGAGAAAAATCCAATCCTAGGACAGAAAAACCTTCTCTAACTGCCATTTCGGTAACTGTTTCCAGTACATGTTGATGCACCTTGGCATCTCTGATAATCCCATTCTTACCAATCTGCTCACGTCCAGCCTCAAACTGAGGCTTAACTAGAGCAACAACCTGCCCTTGATCAGCTAAAACTCGGTGCAAGGCTGGTAGAATGAGGCCTAGGGAAATAAAACTAACATCAATACTGGCAAAACTCGGTTCTTCTTCAAAGTCAGTCTTTTCAGCATAACGGAAGTTAAACTGTTCCATACTGATAACACGTGAGTCTTGTCTTAATTTCCAAGCAAGCTGGTTAGTCCCGACATCAACTGCAAAAACTAGTTTAGCACCATTTTGCAACATGACGTCCGTAAAACCTCCAGTTGAAGCTCCGATATCAATGGTCGTTTGTCCCTCAACTGATAGATCAAAAATATCTAGTGCCTTCTCAAGTTTCAAGCCACCACGACTGACATACTTAAGTTTCTCACCCTTGAGTTTCAACTCTGTATCATCAGGAATTTTTTCTCCTGGTTTATCAAATCGTTCGCCATTTAAAACAGCGACTACCAAACCTGCCATAACACCACGTTTGGCTTGTTCTCTCGTTTCAAATAAACCTTGTTTGTAAGCTAATACATCTACTCTTTCCTTAGCCATTGATTCTCAAACTTTCTACTATTTTCACAATTGGTTCTTTGTCAAAGCTCACAACTTGGTTAATCTCTTCAAGTTTTGCATTAGCTTGATCCAAAGTTTGATTGCAAAACGCTATCGCCTGGTCTAATCCCAACAAAGCAGGATAGGTTGACTTCTCGGCTTGCAAATCTTTCTGAGGTGTCTTGCCAATTTCCTCAAAACTTGCGGTAACATCAAGGACATCATCTCTCACTTGAAAAGCAAGACCAATCAGTTCTCCAACCATTTTAAGCTGGTTCTGAATATTTTCATCCAATCCAGCAATGATTCCAGCCGCTTGGAAAGGAAAGGCTAAAAGTTTACCGGTCTTATTAGCATGGATTGTTTGAAGGGCTTCTAGGCCCAACTGCTGACTTTCACCTTCCATATCCAATACTTGACCGGCTACCATTCCCATACTACCAGAAGCAAGTGATAGATTTGCTATTAAATCTACCTTAGTTTGGCTCGGTAAATCTGCTTGGGCAATCAAGGCATAGGGATCCAAAAAGAGGGCATCGCCTGCTAAAATAGCTAGAGCTTCACCATACACCTTATGGTTGGTCAAACGCCCCCGACGAAAATCATCATTATCCATAGCAGGAAGATCATCATGGATCAAACTTCCAGTGTGAATCATCTCAAGCGCTGCTGCAACTTGTGCATGCCCATGTGTAATGGAAAGTTGAAGGGACTCCAAAACTTCTAAAAGTAAATAAGGACGAATCCGTTTACCACCTGCATGTATAGAATAAAGAACAGCTTCTCTTAAACTGGATGCAAATTGTTGGTCACCATAAAAGTCTTCAAGAGCTGACTCAACCAAAGCTAATTTTTCCTGTTTGTTCATAGGAGTTCACTTTCTGTTCCATCTTCTTGCATAACCTTGACCAAGGTCTTTTCAGCCTTGTCCAGAGTAGCTTGCAATTCTTTTGACAAGAGCATTCCTTTTTGAAAAGCCGAAATAGCATCTTCTAGAGCAATTTCACCATTTTCTAAACTCTGAACAATAGTCTCAAGCTCTGCTAAATTTTCCTCAAATTTCTTTTGTTTTGACATCTCTTACCTCTAATTCTACCTGACCGTCCCGCATTAACAGTGATACTTGGTCATTTTCTTTCAAATCTTTCGCCGAAGCGACGACTACTTCGCCTTTCTTGACGATAGCATAACCCCTTGCTACGATTCGACTAGTATCTAGCATAAGGAGAGCTTCTGATAGACGTTTTACTTCAGCTACTTTTGCATCATAGGTCACAGCCATCTGGCTACGTATTAATTTTTGTAATTGTTGAATACGATCCTGGTAACGCTGAATCTTGATGATTGGCGATGATTGTTCCAATCGGTGGATTTGTTCTTGAACCTTTTGTTGATTTCGAACCAATTCGGCATTTAATCCTTGCTTCAGTCGCAACTCTAACTGATCCAATCGTTGCAAATATCCATCATACAAACGTTCTGGTTGTCTAAAAATGACGGATTGACTGAGGTTTCTCAAAGCTTCTTTTTTCTTTGATAAAGTATGTTTAACAGCTGTAGTCATCCGCTTCTCTTGATTCTGAAGGTAGGTCAAAAGGTCTAACTTAGTTACTGGTGTAGCGAATTCAGCAGCAGCTGTCGGTGTCGCAGCCCTCTTATCCGCAACAAAATCAGCCAAAGTGACATCTGTTTCGTGACCCACACTTGAAATGATGGGTAACCGTGATTCAAAAATTGCTCGAACTACAATTTCCTCGTTAAAGGCCCATAGATCTTCAATGGAACCTCCCCCACGGCCGATAATCAGAACATCTAAGTCATCTCGTTCATTGGCTCTTGCAATATTACGAGCAATTTCCTCTGCAGCACCCTCACCTTGAACTTTTGTAGGATATAAGACAATTTCCACACCAGGGAAGCGTCTACTGACTGTAGTGATGATATCTTGGATAACAGCACCACTTCGACTGGTCACCACACCGATTTTTTTTGAAAATTGTGGTAAAGATTGTTTAAAGCGTTCTTGAAACAAACCTTCTTCTGTCAGTTTCTTCTTAAGTTGTTCAAATTGGATAGCTAAGGCACCGACACCATCTGGTTCAGCTTTTTCAATGATAATCGAATAACTTCCACTTGGCTCATAGACTTGGACGCGACCAACTACATTGATCTTCATGCCTTCTTCTAAGTCAAAACCTAGTTTTTGATATATCCCCGACCAAATGGTTGCCTGAATAACTGCTCGGTCATCTTTTAGAGAAAAATACTGATGCGTTGGACGCTTGCGGAAGTTAGAGACTTGACCAGTTAAATAGACCCGTTCTAAGTAGGGGTCTTTATCGAATTTCATTTTTAGATACTTGGTCAAAGTTGTGACCGATAAATACTTTTCCATCTCTACCTCCTTCTTTTCTCTAGTTTACCTTGGGTATTATTATACCAAAAATATGCTTAAAAATCTCTTTTTTCATCACTAGAAAACGAAAACAAGACTGAATTTCTTTGATCTTTTTTTATAATATACAAAAGCCCCTGGAAAAAACCAAGGGCTTTTATTAGTTCACTGAACTATTTTATTTTTTAAGGTTGTAGAATGATTTCAATCCACGGTATTCAGCTACTTCACCAAGTTGATCTTCGATGCGAAGCAATTGGTTGTATTTAGCGATACGGTCTGTACGTGAAAGTGAACCAGTCTTGATTTGTCCTGCGTTTGTTGCAACTGCGATGTCAGCGATTGTTGAATCTTCAGTTTCACCTGAACGGTGTGATACAACGGCAGTGTAACCAGCTTCTTTAGCCATTTCGATAGCGTCGAATGTTTCAGTAAGAGTACCGATTTGGTTAACTTTGATAAGGATTGAGTTAGCAGCGCCTTCAGCGATACCTCTTTCAAGGTAAGCAGTGTTTGTTACGAAGAAGTCGTCACCAACCAATTGAACTTTACCACCAAGACGTTCAGTAAGAGCTTTCCATCCATCCCAGTCGTTTTCGTCCATACCATCTTCGATAGTGATGATTGGGTATTTGTTTACCAATTCTTCAAGGTAGTCGATTTGTTCTGCAGAAGTACGAACAGCAGCTCCTTCACCTTCAAATTTAGTGTAGTCGTATACTTTACGTTCTTTATCGTAGAATTCTGATGATGCACAGTCAAATCCGATAAATACGTCTTTACCTGGAACATAACCAGCAGCTTCGATAGCAGCAAGGATAGTTTCAACTCCGTCTTCAGTTCCTTCGAAACGAGGAGCGAATCCACCTTCGTCACCTACAGCTGTTTCAAGACCACGGCCTTTAAGGATTTTCTTAAGTGCGTGGAAGATTTCAGCACCCCAACGAAGAGCTTCTTTGAATGTTGGTGCACCAGCAGGTACGATCATGAATTCTTGGAAAGCGATTGGAGCATCTGAGTGAGAACCACCGTTGATGATGTTCATCATTGGAGTTGGAAGAACTTTAGTGTTGAATCCACCAAGGTAGCTGTAAAGTGGGATTTCAAGGTAGTCAGCAGCAGCGCGAGCTACAGCGATAGACACACCAAGGATTGCGTTTGCACCCAATTTACCTTTGTTAGGAGTACCGTCAAGTGCGATCATAGCACGGTCGATAGCTTGTTGATCACGTACATCGTAGCCGATGATTGCTTCAGCAATGATGTTGTTTACGTTGTCAACAGCTTTTTGTGTACCAAGACCACCGTAACGAGATTTGTCACCATCACGAAGTTCAACTGCTTCGTGTTCTCCAGTAGAAGCTCCTGATGGAACCATACCACGTCCGAAAGCACCTGATTCAGTGTAAACTTCTACTTCAAGTGTTGGGTTACCGCGTGAGTCTAGGACTTCGCGAGCGTAAACATCAGTAATAATTGACATTTTTTACTCTCCTTATGAGTTAAATTTTTTACACCTCTATGATACCTTAAAACCCCTCCTTTTTCAAGAAAAAACGTTATCTTTGTGCAAATTTTCCTTAACTTTATAAAGTAATCGCTTTCTTTTGTCTGTTTTCTCCTTTATTTTATGATATACTATTTTTATGACTGATGTATCAAAACAAATCCTAGAAAAAGCTCATGGTGGGCTTAAACTAAATCCAGATGAACAGAGACGTTTTCTCGGCACTTTTGAGGAACGTGTCCTTGGCTATGCAGACCTAGAAACAGCTAATGATGATAATTTTTATAAGGGTTATGTATCTATTTTAGAGAGTCTAAAAAAAGAAACTGAACCTCTGTTTGTCAAGATTTCTCCTCAAGTAGTATTTGAAAAACAGGTCTATTATTTAAAACAAGCCAAAGATGCTGACTGCCAAGCGACTATCGTTTCAGAAGATCACAATTCATCCCCTTTTGGCGTGATTATTCATAGTGATGCCCCTGTTCAAATAAATGAAAAAGATCTTAAAAAGGCCTTTCCAGACTTGTGGCAAGAGAAAGAGACCAAAGCTCCTACTTCTTTTTGGAAAAAATGGTTTGGTTAATTCTTCTTCAAAGCTAAGAGTTGACTAATGTTAGTAGCTGTATTTTCTAAATAGATAGCTGCATTTTTTAGACTGTCTTCCAGGGGTTCACTTTTTTCTAGTATAGAAAAGGCTGCAACGATATTTTCAAATGGTAAGGGTGGTAAATCCTCTGACAGACTCCCACAAATAGCAATAACTGGAACACCATTTGGTGTTCTTTTTGCTACACCTATTGGAGCCTTGCCAGCTAAGCTTTGAGTGTCTAATCTACCTTCACCAACGATGACAAGATCTGCATCTGCGACCTGTTCATCGAAGTTTATTAAATCTAAACAAGTTTGGATACCAGATACGATTTCTGCTCCAGCAAAAGCACATAAGCCAGCTGCAATACCGCCACCTGCTCCAGCTCCTTCCAGCTTTAAGATTTCAGGGGCCACATTACGATAGAAGTTTTCAATAGCAATATCAACGTCTTGGAATTTAGTTGGTTCCAACCCTTTTTGCTTCCCAAATGTATAGGTAGCACCGTGAGTTCCACAGAGTGGATTGGTAACATCTGCTAAGATTTTGATACGCACATCAGCAGGCATGGTAACGACACTTTTGTCCAAAATCTTACTAATTTCAAATAAGGACTGGCCACAAGCCTCAAGTTCCATCCCGTTTTCATCATAAAACTGATACCCGAGTCCTGAGGCAATTCCAATACCACCATCGTTACTGGATGTCCCACCAACTCCTATATAGATCTCTTTCATTTCTTGTTCGATTAAATATAGGATCAGTTGACCAATCCCCTTTGTTTGAATCTTCAGTGGATTTCGTTTTTCAATAGGAATTTTAGCAAGCCCAACTAAATCAGCCACCTCGAAAAGAGCAAGTTCTCCTTTTTGAACATAAGGCATTTGAACCTCATCTCCAAAGGGGCCTGTCACCAAAGCAGTGTTTTCTATAAGACCTAGTGTATTCTTAATAGCATTGACAGTCCCCTCTCCACCATCACCAACAGGTAAAAGTAGAAACTCTGAATCGGGTAAGGAACTTTTCAAGCCTCCTTTAATCGCTTCAGCTACTTCATTTGCGGGGAGACTCTCCTTAAAGGAATCTGGTGCGATTACAATTTTCATACTCTCCTCTTTCTAGTCAAAGAAAATCTATCAGTTTCAATACTCTTGAGAAATCTCTTTCTTCAATTTGAAGGGGAATTTTCTCTTTCACGATTGCTTTGGCACAGAAGGCAACTCCAATGCCAGCTCTCTTCAACATTGCTAAATCATTAGCCCCATCTCCGATAGCAATTGTTCTATCAATTGGTACCTCTAACTCTTGAGCCCAACTGAGCAATGTTTTTTCTTTAACTTCTCTGCTTATAATCGGGCTAATAAGATTTCCGGTTAAATAACCATCTCTGGTTTCCAGCTGATTTGCAGTATATAATGAAATCCCCAAATCTTTTGCTATTCTTTCAACCACAGGTGTAAATCCACCCGAAACTAAACCCACTTCTATCTGATTTTTTTGCAGAGTGTTAATAAATTGCGTAGCATTTTTACTAAGGTGTAGTTCATGATAAATCTTATCTAAAGTATCTACAGATAGTCCTTGTAATAAAGAAACACGTTTTCTCAGACTTTCTTCAAAATCTAGTTCTCCCCTCATAGCTTGGGCAGTCAGTAGGGCTACTTCTTCTTCACATTCTGCTTCTTTCCCCAACAAATCAATAACTTCCTCTTCTATCAGTGTCCCATCTATATCCAGTACACAGAGTCCTTTAATTTTTTTCATATAATTGCCTTACTTTCAGAATCTCAAAAAATCGTATGAAGGTATCATACGATTTTAACTATTTAGTTTGCTAAACTGTGATACAAATCAAGATAAGACTTGCAAGCTGTATCCCAAGAGAAATCACATTCCATAGCTTGAACTTGCATATTTTTCCAAACATCAGGATGGTTGTGATAAACATCCAAAGCTGTTTGCAATGCCCAGTTGAGCCAGTATGGAGTTAGGTTGTTAAAGCTAAAGCCTGTACCTGTTCCTTCAATTGGATTAAAGGCTTGAACAGTATCTCTAAGTCCACCCACCTCGTTTACTAAAGGAAGTGTTCCATATCTCATAGCCATCATTTGTGAAAGTCCACACGGTTCAAAACGACTTGGCATGAGGAAAATATCACATGCTGCATAAATCTCTTGAGCTAATTTCACGTCGAAAGTAATATTGGCAGAAAGTTTTTCTGGGAATACTTGACTAAACCAAGAGAAGGCTTGTTCAAATCCTGGATCTCCAGTTCCCAAGAGAACGATTTGAATATCCTCTTGAAGCATACGATGCAAGCTTTCAACCACCACATCAAAGCCCTTCTGGCGAGTTAAACGTGACACGATACCAATCATTGGCACATCAGGTCGTACTGGAAGACCAACTCTTTCTTGAAGTTTCGCTTTATTTTGCGCCTTTCCTGATAGATCAGTTTTATTAAAATGATACTCAAGTAACGCATCCGTCTCTGGATTGTATAAATCTGTATCAATACCATTAACAATACCGGAAACTTTACCAGATTCCATACGAAGAATCTGATCGATACCACAACCAAACTCTGTAGTCATAATCTCATAAGCATAGCTAGGTGACACGGTTGATACACGATCAGCGTATAGAATACCTGCCTTCATCCAGTTGAGGCAGTCATTCCAACGAACTGTCCCATCAGCATAGCGCTCAAAACCAACTCTGAACAAGTCCCAGAGCATGCTTTCAGAGAATTGACCTTGAAATTCCAAGTTGTGGATAGTTAAAACAGTCTTAATGTTTTGATATGCTTGAATCCATCTGTATTTTTCTTTCAACAAGAAAGGAATCATTGCTGTATGATAATCATGAGCATGTAGAACATCAGGGATAAATCCAATACGTTCCATAGCCTCAAGGGCAGCAAGTTGGAAGAAGGCAAAACGTTCACCATCATCGAAATCTCCGTAAACATGTCCACGGAAGAAATAATATTGATTGTCGATAAAGTAGAAGGTAACACCGTTTAAAACAGTTTTCTTAATTCCACAAAATTGTCTGCGCCAGCCAACATAGACTTCGAATTGAAGGACGTCCTCAATCTGATCACCAAACTTAGCTTCCACCATATCATAGTAAGGTAAGATAACAGCAACTTCATGTCCAGCCTTTACTAATGATTTTGGAAGTGCTCCGATAACGTCTCCCAATCCACCTGTTTTTGAAAAGGGGGCGCCTTCTGCTGCTACAAATAAAATTTTCATGAAAGAATATCCTCTGTTACTTTTTCACCCTTCTTGATCACAACTGGGTGTTCTGCTGTACCACGAATCACAACGCCTTCAGCTACTTCAACACCCTTGTCAAGAATTGCATACTCCACTTGAGCACCTTTACCAATCACTACACGAGGGAATACGAGAGTATCTTTAACCAAGCTATCTTTGTTGATACGAACATTACGAGATACAACAGATTTAATAACTTCACCTTCAACGATACTACCAGATGCAAACTGTGAAGTATTTACTTTAGAACCATGAGCATAATAGGTAGGTTCTTCGTTTTTAACCTTGGTATGAATCTTTTGATTTGGTGAGAACAAAGAGTAGAATTTTTGCTGATCAAGCATATCTAGATTCGCTTGGAAGTATGTTTCTACTGAATGAATATTTGCTAGGTAACCTGTATATTCATATGCAAAAGCACCTTCTTTTGCTGCCAAATCACGAAGAACATAACGTAATTTTTCTGGATATTCTTTTTGAGCTTCTTCTTCCAAACGCTTAATCAACCATTGAGTATCTACAACGAAGATATCTGTTGACATGTTGTAAAAATCTTGGTTTGATTTTTTATCAAAGAGTTTGTGTGAAAGTACGTGGTCAGTTTCATCAATATCAAGGATAGCATTTACTTCTGAAATTTCCTTCTTAGGCAATTTCTTATACACAACTGTAATTGGTGATTTTGTTGTATTATGCAAATGAAAAACTTGAGCAAGATCAATATTTACCAAAACATCACAGTTCAATGAAACGGTTTGGTTAGAACCAGATCGTTTCAAGTAGGTCAAGAGTTGTTGATAGTACTCTTTACCAACAGTACTGCTTTCTACACGAGTATTGTAAATTCCAAGATAGTAGTGGCTAAGAAGAGTATTCAAGCCCCATTCACGTCCTGAACGAATGTGGTCAAAAACAGAGCTGATATTATCTTGTTGGAAGATCCCGAAAATACTACGCACACCAGCATTTGCAAGACTTGATAGTGGGAAGTCGATCAAACGATATTTCCCTCCAAATGGCAAGCTAGCCACTGGACGGTTGTCTGTCAATGTTGACATATCATGAAAACCAACTGTGTTTCCTAAAATGGCTGAATATTTATCAATCTTCATCTGTTGCTACCCCCACTACTTCGTTATATCCGACTACTTGTACTTCTTCTGTTCCGTCAATTTCTACACCATCAGCAATGACAGCTCCTTCACCGATGATTGCACGTGTAATTTTAGCGCCTTTTCCGATAACTGCTCCACTCATGATGACAGAGTCAACAACTTCTGCTCCTTTACGAACTTGAGCTGCTGTTGAGAGGATAGAGTGTTTTACAGTACCATTCACGTAACATCCATCTACTACGAGAGAATCTTCCACTTGAGCGTGTTCTCCAAGGAAGTTTGGTGGAGCAATTAGGTTACGAGAATAAATCTTCCATTGACGGTTACGACTATCGAGAGCATTCTCTGGAGAGATATATTCCATATTTGCTTCCCAAAGAGATTCGATTGTACCAACGTCCTTCCAGTATCCATTGAATTCGTAAGCATAGACACTTTCACCAGTTTCAAGGTAGTTTGGAATAACGTTTTTACCGAAGTCGGACATGTCAATATTAGTCTTTTCAGCAGCAACAAGCATGTTACGGAGTCGTTTCCAGTCAAAGATATAAATCCCCATTGATGCCTTAGTTGATTTTGGTTGGGCAGGTTTTTCTTCGAATTCAACAATACGATTATTAGCATCTGTATTCATGATACCAAAACGGCTAGCTTCTTTAAGTGGCACATCTAAGACAGCAACTGTCAAGCTGGCATTGTTATCCTTGTGTGATTGGAGCATATCATCGTAGTCCATCTTGTAGATATGGTCACCTGAAAGGATCAAAACATACTCAGGATTGATGCTGTCGATATAGTCGATGTTTTGGTAAATGGCATGACTTGTACCTTCAAACCAACGGTTTCCTTCACTTGCAGAGTAGGGTTGAAGGATAGAAACACCTGAATCAATTACATCTAGACCCCAACTAGAACCGTTCCCGATGTGATTGTTAAGAGCAAGAGGTTGATACTGTGTGATAACCCCAACATTGTGGATACCAGAGTTGGCACAGTTAGAAAGAGCAAAGTCAATGATACGGTAGCGCCCACCAAATTGCACTGCTGGTTTTGCAATGCTTTGAGTGAGTTTACCGAGACGAGTTCCTTGCCCACCGGCAAGAATTAAAGCTAGCATTTCATTCTTCATTTTCTACTCCTTTTTGAGTCTTATTTGTGACAGTTTTAGCAGGTTTCAAGCGACGTTTGATTTTCCAAATACTTGCTCCCATGGCTGGTAGAGTAAAGGTCAAGGTCTGCTCATAATCCTTCCATAATCCTTCTTGAGTTTGAACTGTTTGGTTATGCTCTTTCCAAACACCACCCCATTGTTCTAACTCTGTATTCCAAATTTCTTCATAAATACCTGCAACAGGAAGACCAATTGTGAAATCAGGACGTTCAACCGGTGCCATGTTAAAGACACAGACTAGCATCTCGCCTTTCTTGCCCTTACGGATAAAGGAAAGAACACTCTGATCTCTATTATCCGCATCAATGATTTCAATACCATCGTAACTTGTATCAATTTCCCAAAGACAACGGTGGTCTTTATAAAGCTGATTCAACTGTGATGTAAAGTATTTCATCTTGGCATTCATTGGATCTTCTAGGTTAGACCACTCTAATTGCTCTTCAGATTTCCACTCTAAGAATTGACCAAATTCGCTACCCATGAAGAGTAATTTCTTACCAGGGTGACAAATTTGATAAGTGTAAAGGTTTCTCAAACCAGCAAATTGATTGTAACGATCACCCCACATCTTATGCATCATACTCTTCTTACCGTGGACAACCTCATCATGTGAGAATGGTAGGAGATAATTTTCATTAAAGACATACATGAAGCTGAAGGTCACAAGATTAAAGTCATACTTGCGGTAAATTGGATCTTCTTCGTAGAAACGTAGGATGTCATTCATCCACCCCATGTTCCACTTGTAGTCAAATCCAAGTCCACCCATTTCCTTCATGCCAGTAATCTTGGTACCTGAAGAAGACTCCTCTGCAATCATCATAACATCCGGATGAGCTAGCTTAATAACATCGTTCAAACGTTGAAGGAAATAATAGCCTTCATAGTTGAGATTGCCTCCGTCTTTATTTGGTGTCCATGGAGCGTTGTCATAATCTAGATAGAGAATATTACTTACAGCGTCTACACGAATACCATCTAGGTGATAGAAATCAATCCAAAACTTAATGCTAGAAATCAAGAAAGATTGGACTTCATTTTTACCAAGGTCGAAGTTTAGCGCTCCCCAACCATAGTTGTTAGCCTTATTATGATCCTGATATTCAAAAGTCGGTGTGCCGTCGTAGTATGCCAAAGCGTCATCATTAATTGTAAAGTGACCTGGCACCCAATCCACAATTACACCGATATTGTTGATGTGACACTCTTCAACGAAGTCTTGAAACTCTTCTGGACGTCCATAAGCATGTTCTAAAGCAAAGTAACCCATGAGCTGGTAGCCCCAACTCAATCCAAGAGGATGAGACATCAAAGGCATAAACTCGATATGAGTATAGTTCATCTCAACTAGATATGGGATAAGCTCCTCTTTGAGTTGAGCAAAGCTATAAGGAGTTCCATCAGGATTTCTCTTCCAAGAGCCTGCGTGCGCCTCATAGATGTTAACTGGTCTCTCGAAAAATCCCCAACGTTTTCTGCGAGCTAACCAGAGACCGTCCTTCCATTTTTTCTCAGGAATTTCTGTTAAAACAGCTCCTGTTCCCGGACGAGCTTCAAAACGAACTGCCAAGGGATCAATTTTCATGAGTTGATGGCCATTAGCACGAGTAATATGATATTTATAAATATGTCCCTCTTGAGCTAAAGTTGTAAAAACTTCCCAAACTCCGGATTCATTACGAACCATGGGGATTTGATTTTCAATCCAGTTAGTAAAATCACCAACTAGGTGAACAGCTTGCGCATTTGGAGCCCAGACACGAAAAGTATAGCCATACTCTCCATCTCTCTCCTCACGATGCGCTCCCAGATAGTGTTGAAGATGGAAATTTTCACCACTGGTAAAAGTTCTTAAAGCTTCTAATTTATCCATTTAATCCCCCTTTTTTATTGAAAGCGTTTTCTTATTTTTTATTATACTACCTTTTAAGAGAAGTTTCAAGTAAATTACTATATTTTTAAAAATTATTTTGAAAATCTGAAAACAATTCTCTGATGCATCCTGGGAAAATCATTTTAATTTTCTGATTTATCTTCACCTCTTTTCATTTTCTTACATTTTTAAATAATAGTAACAAAATATTCGGATTTAAGCAATTTTTAGCCTTATTTTTTTGAAAAATATATTGAAAATCCGTAAATATTGAATTTATAACATTCAATTTATACTCAATGAAAATCAAAGAGCATACTAGGAAGCTAGCCGCAGGCTGTACTTGAGTACGGTAAGGTGAAGCTGACGTGGTTTGAAGAGATTTTCGAAGAGTATTAGGTTTCAACTATTCAGAAACCAAGAATTTCCCCCTAAAAAATAGAGCAGACTTCCAATCTGCTCTATCTTTATTTACTATTCTTTACGATTTATCTGCGCTTCCCTGAAAAATAAATTTCTCTGGATACTTTTTGATAAAACTTAGTTCATTCTCATTTCCATCATAATCATAGATAAAATCATCTGCTTCATCCAATTTCTCATAAAAAGCATCACCATACTCTTCTTCCATCTGTGCTAGCAGCTCAGATCTCTCTTCTCTATCAAAGGAGATAGTTCCGCCAAAGTATGCAAGGAGATTTTTGAAATTAGCAGCATGCTCCTTCATTCCAAATAGTTCGAAGCCCTTTAAAGTATCTTCCCAGACAATCCCTGTCGAATTATCAAAAAATTGATAGTGGCCTCCATTGTTTACTTCGATAAAATACCAGATAATTGCCAGAAGGTATCTTTGTTCTAAAGTAAAGATTTTTGCAGAATCGAGATAGTCTTTATAGGTGTTATAGATGTTAACAGTTTCGTATACTGGTTCAATAATATCCCAAGAGTCTTCTGCCTTTCGAACATCTTCTATCGTAATATTCTTGTAAAATTTCTTATTCTGTTCAGTTTTCATTTCTTGATTAGTTTCATTAACATCTTCAAAATAGTATTTCTGTAGCAGGGGATAGTCTGTTGGCTTGCCTTCAAAAACTTCCTTTAGAGAACCTACTTTAACCAACTCAATACACCAATCAATGACTGGATTTGTTGGGGAGGCAGCATTTTTGATAGCATTTTCTAATAAATCTAGAGCCTGATTAGCTTCAGTTTCAAAGTCCTTGTTCGAATCACTAGATAAACGCCAATGAGTAAAACCATTTCGATAATACCAAATAGCATCCCTGTCTTCTTCAGAAACCATCTCTAAAACTCTTTTGGCTTCTTCGAATTGACTCCAATTATTATAGACTTTGGCTAGTTCACTAAGGACTTGGCCACTTACATTTTCTAAGCCAAGCTCTGAGAGGATTTCCTTTATCTTTTCGAATTGATAGGTATGCTTAATGTCTTTGATACACTGAAGTTTTTCCTCTTCATTTAAAGTGATGAATTTTTCCAGAGTAATTGTATTGATATCCATAGCTATCTCCCGCTAAAAATAATGAGCTTTAATAATTTTAATTCAATTAGTAATGAAACTTCTACATTTTCTATCTGTCTAGGACTTGAAAATAAACTACTTTTTCTGAAAAATTTTAGGTTTACTTTGAACTTCAACGGAGACTTTCTAGAAGTATAGGCCGGGATCAAAAATCCCGACCTCGCTTTTTAGTAGAAATGAGTCTTTGAAACATTTTTGTTTATTCATTGGACTCTGTAAGATAGTTTTGCCCGACACTTCATTATCTCAGTCTTCAATCTAAGAGTCACGATAAAACATTCAAGACTGCCACACTGACATCGTCAATGGCATTTTCTTGGTTAGAACGGCTATTAGTTACCAACATTTCTAGGTTTCCTGCATTTTCATAGTAATATGAAGCCCCTTTAGCATTGAATACAACCAAGAAGTGCTCTTCGCCACCGTGAATCTCGTAGACAATCCAACCACTATTTTCAATGGCTGTGTGAACAAAGACATGACGGTATACTTCTTCATAGGTAGGGTATGAAAAGGCACTAGTCTGGGTTTTAAGACGGATGATCTGACGGACAAACTCGATGCTATCTTGACGCTCATTGATCAAATCCCAGTTGACTTGGTTGACGCTGTCAGGCGCATTATAACTGTTCATTGCTCGCTCACGATCTGCGTGAGTCAACTCTCCATTTTCGCCTGTAGCTACGAGTTTAGTACGGCCAAACTCTTGACCCAGTTCCATGAAGGCCATCCCTTGCATGAGGAGGTTCATAGCCGTTGCTGTTTCTACTTTCTTCATGATGCGCTTATCACTCTCCATCGGATGAAGAGTCGTAAGTAAATCATGTAAATTGTAGTTATCGTGGGCTTCTACATAGTTAAGAACCTGATTGGGGCTGAGGTAAGAACCCAGCTCTCGGCTTCCAAGGATAGCCTTTGCGATGATCGGCTCAGTACCTGCACCACTGACAAAACCAGATTTGATAGAACCATAGACTTCACAACCTTTAACCGCATCCCGTTGATTATCATTAAAGAATCCAATGTTTGGCAACTGATAGGCGTTGTCTTTCTTAGCCTTATCATAAGGAGCAAGTCCTGTTCCCATATCCCATCCTTCTCCATAGAGGATGATCTTAGGATCGACTTCGTCCATAGCCCAACGAATCATCTGCATAGTTTTGACATCATGGATTCCCATCAAGTCAAAACGGAAACCGTCAATATTGAATTCTTTTACCCAGTAGAGAAGAGAATCAATCATATATTTACGGAACATTTCATGCTCACTGGCAGTTTCGTTCCCGACTCCTGTTCCATTTTGGTAGGTTCCGTCATGGTTCATTCGATAGTAATAATCAGGAACCGTTGTTTGGAATGGCGCATCCACCGTTGAGAAGGTATGATTGTAAACAACATCCATAATAACACCGATACCAGCATCATGATAAGCTTGGACCATGGCTTTTAAATCACGGATAGCTTGACCTGGATCATTTGGATTTGTAGACATGCTAGTTTCTGGAGCATTGTAGTTTTGAGGATCATATCCCCAGTTATAAGTTACATTTCCATCAGCGTCGTATTCTTTATGACGGTCAGCAATTGGTTGCAGCTGAACATAATTGACACCAAGTTCTTTGATATAGTCAAACGCAGTCGACTGACCATATTGGTTAACTGTTCCAGTTTGCGCTGCACCTAAGAAGGTTCCTCTTAATTCTGGCGCAACACCAGATGTTTCAGACTTAGTCAAATCACGGATGTGCATTTCATAAATGACTGCTTGGCAAGGATTTTCCAAACGCCAAGTTGCTTCTGTACCATGCTTAACCTCAAAACCTTCGACCTGACGATCTTGATTTGAGACAATAGCTGAACGTTTTCCATCAGGACTTGTCGCTATTGTATATGGATCACGAGTTAATGACTGGTGATGAGGAAAGTCAATTTGGTAGTGGTAAGCACGACCTGCTAGGTTTTCTGAAACTGTTAAACTCCAAACTCCAATTGTATTATACTTGTGGCTATAGGAATAACTATTTCCTCGCTCCATTTCAAATGTTTTAAGGATAGGAGCGTCATTGCTCGCTGATTCATAGACTACTACTTGGACAGAAGTAGCTGTTGGTGCCCATAGGCTAAAACTTGTTTCATTTTCAGAAACCTGACATCCCAACTCTCCTTGATAACCCCAGTGGTGGTCAAAACTAGCACTATTGATTGCCTTATCGAAGGCAAAAGGATTTTGGTCTTTATAATGGGTACTTGCAATAGCTGGATTTTCAGAATAATAAACTGTATCATCTCCATCCAAAATCCAAACCTCTGTCAAAAGTGGATAATAATTGAAGCGAATAGGATATTCTTTGCTGACACCATCTTTTTCAACACTAAAAGTCATGGTCTCAAGAGCTACTTCACTCGATTGAGTCAGTGAAAATTTAGCTCCAAAATATTCTTCTTCTTTGATAAGCTCTACTGAATCTAGAGGCTTTTTGCTGAAACTGCAAGCCTCGTAAGCTTCATCTTTACGATGATAATGAATAAGTACAGGATAATTGTACATGGTTCTCCCTAATTTCTAAATAAATTTGATTTTATATTTCATGAATAATTCCTTGATCAATCGCCTCACGATTCACAAAAAATTCAATGTGATTATGGCACACTTCCAAATCTACTGGTGTGTCGCCACCGTATTCTCCATCAAGATTGAGCATAAAAGGCTCTTCCTGATCCAAAGTTTCAATTCGGAGTTTACTCGTTTTAAGGTATTCAACATTGATATCTGAAACGTGTTGGCCTCCATTCATGGCCTGAACTAGCAGACTCAACATATCGAAGATTTTATCTGTCTTTACTAGAATAAGCGTAAAATTGCCATCATCCAGTTTGGTATCAGGTGCGAATTGCTCAAATCCACCGATAGAATTGGTCAAGGCAACAAAGACAAGAGAAACTTCTCCTGTAAAAATTCCCCAATCATGGTAAATACGAACAGGACGGGCTTTGGATTTTGGGAACATCTCGATGCCTTTAGCAACGTAGGCCAGATAACCCAGACGCGTCTTCAGTTCACTAGGAACACTAAAGGTTAGCTCTGTAAGAGCTCCTGCCGCAGCAATATTGATGAAATACTTATCGCCAAAGGCACGACCAATATCAATTTGCTTAGTTTCATTTTTAGCAATGATCTTCGCTGCAGCAACTGGATCCCCCATAGGGATTTTCAATGCTCTTGCATAGTCATTGGTAGTTCCAGTAGGAATGATGGCTATCTTTGGACGATGTTCCAGCGGTGCAATTCCATTAACCACTTCATTGATGGTGCCATCGCCACCAGCTACTAAAACCAAATCAAAGCCAGCTTTTGCAGCTCTTTCTGCTTCTTTCTGGGCTGATAGGTGTTCAGGTTTGGTCTGAAAAGCACTGGTTTCATAGCCTATGCTCTCTAACACTTCTAGGACTTCCGCGATATTTTGCTTGATCATTTCCTGGCCTGAGGTCGGATTATAAATGAGACGTGCACGTTTTTTTTCTTCTTTCATAGCTTACAAACTCTCAAGCCAAGCTTCATCACGAATCTCTATTCCCAGTTCTTGTGCTTTTTGGAGCTTGCTTCCTGCATCTGCTCCTGCTACAACAAGGTCTGTTTTTTTCGACACACTACCAGTAACCTTGGCTCCTAGACTTTCTAATTTATTTTTAGCTTCTGAGCGATTAAGACGCTCTAGCTTTCCTGTCAATACGACAGTTAGACCAGACAAGGCTGCATTTGCTGCAACTGTCTGTCCTTTGTAGTCTAGATTAACACCTGATTCTTTCAATTCCCTTAAAAGGATTTCAGAACCCTCTGTAGCAAAATAGGTCTGAAGGCTTTGGGCAATGACACTTCCCAAACTTTCGATACTTGCAATTTCTTCAGGATTGGCTTGTGCTAGCGATTCGATTGAGTGGAAGTTTTGTAAAAGCAACTGACTTGCCTTACTTCCTACATGACGAATCCCCAAACCAAACAAGAGTTTTTCAGCAGAATTTTCTTTGGATGCTTGAATAGCTTGGTAGAGCTTTTGAGCAGATTTTTCCTTGATACCATCCAGCAAGAGCAAATCTTCAACAGTCAAACGATAAATATCTGCAACATCCTTAACCAAATCGGCAGCAAATAGTTTCTCCACGATCGATGGACCAAGGCCAGAAATATTCATAGCATCACGCGATGCGAAGTGCGTCAATCCTTCCTTGATTTGAGCAGGGCATCGCGGATTGATACAACGAAGGGCAACTTCATCTTCAAAATGCAAAAGCTTACTGTCACAACTTGGACAGTTTGTTGGAATATCTAGTCTTTCCTCTGACACACGCTTGGATCCTACCACTCGTAGAACAGCTGGAATGATATCACCTGCCTTATAGACAATGACTGTGTCATCCTTACGGATATCCTTTTCAGCGATATAGTCGACATTATGAAGAGTTGCACGACTAACTGTTGTACCTGCCAATTGAACTGGAGTAAGATTGGCAGTCGGAGTTACGACACCAGTTCGTCCTACTGTCCAGTCAACAGAAAGGAGTTTTGCTTCTTTTTCTTCTGCAGGGAACTTATAAGCGACTGCCCACTTAGGTGCTTTAACTGTAAAACCAAGTTGCTCTTGACCAGCTAGGTCGTTGACCTTAATCACGACACCGTCGATATCATATGGCAATTGGTCTCTTTCTTGACCTACTTCCTGGATAAAATCCCAAACCTCATCCATGCTGTGAGCTAATAGGCGTCTTGGATTGACAACAAAGCCCAATTGTTTCAAATGTTCCAACACCTTCTCTTGGCTATCTCGTGTTGAAGGACTAGCTTCCTGATAGAGGAAGGTTGCAAGATTACGTTTGGCTACAACTGCTGTATCTAATTGGCGAAGAGTACCTGCAGCCGCATTTCTTGGGTTGGCAAATTCTGGCTCCCCATTTTCTTGACGAGATTGATTGACCTGGTCAAAAGAAGCTCTCGGCATATAACATTCACCACGAACAGTAATATCTAATTTTTCAGGTAATGATAAAGGAATGTCTTTCACTCGTTTAAGATTTTCAGTGATGTTTTCACCGATGGAGCCATCACCGCGAGTTGCCCCAGTAACAAAAATTCCCTGCTCATAAGTCAAGGAAATCGATAAACCATCAATCTTCAACTCACAAATATAAGTGACATCATCCAATTCTTTACGAACACGCGCATCAAAGGCATCCAGTTCTTCACGTGAAAAAGCATCCTGCAAACTATAAAGAGGATACTGATGACTATATTTCTCAAACCCATCAAGAATCTTTCCGCCTACACGGTGTGTCGGACTTTCTGGCAAGATTTGGTCAGGATGAGCTTTTTCTAACTCTACCAATTCACGATAAAGACGGTCATACTCACTATCAGATACAGATGGATTATCACTTGTATAATACTCTGTCGCATAGCGATTGAGCAGTTCAACGAGCTCTTTCATTCTTTCATTCATAGAACCATTTTACCATAAAAAGGACTCTATAAACAATACTCAAGCTCTAAAAAAGAAAATGAGAAGGATATTTCTATCCTTCTCACTTATTTTTATTTTTTACGATTCAAAATAGCATTCAAGACGATGGCTACTGTACTTGCAATAACAATACCATTTGAAAAGAACATTTGTAATTCAGTCGGTAATGTATTGAAGAGGTTGCTTCCGTTTAATCCCACACCGGCAGCAATAGAAACTGCTGCAATGAGGAAGTTATGTTCATTATGTTCGAAGTCCACACGTGCCAAGATTTGCATTCCTTGTAGAGAAACAAAACCAAACATGACCAGCATGGCTCCACCTAGAACAGGGCTAGGAATAATCTGTGCTAAGGCACCGAACTTAGGCAAGAGACCAAGTAAGATGAGGAAACCACCAGCGTAGTAGATCGGTAAACGTGTACGAATACCTGAAAGTTTCACCAAACCTACGTTTTGTGAAAATCCTGTATAAGGGAAGGTGTTGAAAAGTCCACCAAGTAACACAGCAAGACCTTCAGCGCGATAACCATTACGGAGACGAGTGCTATCGATTGGATCTTTAGTAATATCAGAAAGGGCAAGATATACACCAGTTGATTCTACCATTGATACAGTAGCGATAATACACATCATGACAATAGAAGAAATCTCAAATTGTGGAGCACCAAAGTAGAATGGAGTTGGGATATGAACAAGTGGAGCTTCTGCTACTGGAGAGAAATCAACCAAGCCCATAGTCGCAGCGATGATAGTACCTGCAATCAAACCAATCAAAATAGAAATTGACTTAATAAATCCTTTTGTAAAGATATTGACCAAAAGAATGATGAGAATGGTGATTGTTGCTAATGCTAAACTTTGTCCCGTTGGTTTTTCGACGTTATTTCCCATATTTCCGATAGCTACTGGAATCAAGGTCAATCCGATTGTTGTAATGACAGAACCCGTTACGATTGAAGGGAACAGATTAGCAATCTTAGAAAATACACCTGCTACAAGAACGACATAAATACCAGAAGCAATCAAGGCACCAAACATAGCACCACTACCGTGACTTTGTCCAATCATAATAAGT
This sequence comes from uncultured Streptococcus sp., assembly GCA_963524795.1. Classification (GTDB taxonomy): domain Bacteria; phylum Bacillota; class Bacilli; order Lactobacillales; family Streptococcaceae; genus Streptococcus. The sequence goes on along the minus strand of CAURIB010000008.1, from coordinate 4,363 downwards.
GGAGCAACAGACTGAAAGGCCACACCCAGAACAACCGGTAAACCGACACCGAAATATTTATTTAACTGTAACTGCAATAGAGTTGCAACCCCGCACATAAAGATATCTGTAGAGATAAGGTATGTCAGTTGTTGAGGCGAGTAACCTAAGGCTCCAGCAATCATGATTGGTACTAGGATTGAACCTGAGTACATAGCAAGTAAGTGTTGCAAGCCCAATACGGCCGCTTTTGAGTGGTTTTCTTTTTGATTCATTAGATGTCTGCCTCCTTGAAGATAACTCTTCCATTTTCAAAACGCTCTAAACGAGCAAGTGATACTACCTGATGACCTGATTTTTCTAACAGTTCACGACCATCTTGGAAAGATTTTTCAATCACAATCCCGACGGCCTCGACTGTAGCACCAGCTTGTTCGATAATCTGAATCAAACCTTTAGCTGCTTGACCATTAGCCAAGAAATCATCAATAATTAATACTTTATCTCCTGGAGATAAGAACTTCCCTGCAATGGATACGGTACTAGTAACTTGTTTAGTGAAAGAATAAACTTCAGCAGTCAAAATTCCTTCATTCATAGTAATATTTTTTGCCTTCTTAGCAAAAATCATGGGTACATCTAACTGTTCAGCCACATAAAGGGCTGGAGCAATTCCAGATGCTTCAATGGTTACGACTTTGGTAATACCAGCATTTTTAAAATGCTCTGCAAAGGTGCGACCAATCTCGCGCATTAAGGAAAAATCCACTTGGTGAGTCAAGAATGAATCCACCTTAAGAATATTCTCACCTAGAATATTCCCATCTTTTAAAATACGTTCCTCTAGTAATTTCACAATAACCTCCGAAATAAAAAGGGACTTACATAGTAAGCCCCTCGGAAACATAGAAACAAATAGTACTGCTTCTTTTATCTCTCTTCGACTTACTCATTGTTAGGTATTTACGGTACCTTGTAGAAACGCCACGCCAATTCGCGACATAAATAAGTAATCATATTTTTAGTGAGCATCTCCATTCCAGATAGAGTTCTTCACAATCACATAATCTACATGTCTAAGATCAGCTACCTTTCGACCTCCAGCATAAGAAATCGAACTTTGCAAATCTTGTTCCATCTCAGTTAGGGTATCTTGTAAATGTCCTTTGGCAGGAAGAAGAATTTTCTTACCTTCGACATTCTTATAAGCACCTTTTTGGTATTCTGAAGCAGAACCATAGTATTCTTTAAATTGTTTACCATCGACTTCGACAGTTTTACCAGGGCTTTCGATATGGCCTGCAAATAAAGAACCAATCATAACCATACTTGCACCAAAGCGGATTGACTTGGCAATATCTCCGTGTGTACGGATACCACCATCGGCAATAATCGGTTTACGCGCAGCTTTAGCACACCAGCGAAGAGCTGCTAACTGCCAACCACCAGTACCAAAACCTGTCTTGACCTTGGTGATACAAACCTTCCCTGGACCGATCCCAACCTTAGTAGCGTCTGCTCCAGCATTTTCAAGTTCACGCACAGCTTCTGGAGTTCCAACGTTACCAGCGATGACAAAGGTATCTGGCAATTCTTTCTTGATGTGCTGAATCATAGAAATCACGCTGTCAGCATGACCATGAGCTATATCAATAGTGATGTACTCTGGAGCATCTTCCTTTAATTGACTAACAAAGTCATACTCGTAATCTTTAACACCAACTGAGATAGATGCAATCAAACCTTTCTCATGCATGCGTTTGACAAAAGGAATACGACCAGCTTCATCAAAACGGTGCATAATGTAAAAATAGCCACCCTTGGCAAGCTGTTCAGCAACATCTTCATCCAAGATCGTCTGCATATTAGAAGGGACAACTGGCAACTTAAAGGTATGTTTCCCCAAGGTCACATGTGTATCAGCTTCTGCTCGACTTTGAAGGACACACTTATTTGGGATTAGCTGAATATCTTCATAGTCAAAAATCGGAAATTCGTTTAACATATATCTCTCATTTCTCTTCTTTAGACTTTCCTAAAGTTAGGAATAGCCTCGTCTTTTCCAGACAATTACTCTAACAAGTTTACATTAATGTCAGTTTTTTGTCAATTATTATATTCAAAAACAAATAATGTTCGTGTTTTGTATTTTTGATCAAGGAGATAACTAGACATTTACCCTGAATTTGTCTTACCTTTTAAATCCCTACCTAGATTTTCGATAAAGACTTTTTCAAAGGTCTCCATCTTCCTGACAAAATCTTGATAGCTTTCAGCTTGTCCAGGGACTTGGATAGACCACTTCTTCAACAGGGCTCCATAACCTGCTAGCTTACCTATCTCATTATCAACTACCTTTTCCTTGCTCGGAAAAACAAGCCCAGCCTGCTCAGCTTTTAAAATATAAGAATAAGAAATCAGCTGGAACAAGTCTTCACGATTGATTCCCTTTTCAGTCAATTCCAGTTTTTTGTATTTAGCATCTAAAACGATTTTTAACTCTTTATGATAAAAATCTGGAAATATTTTTCTTTCACGATTAGAAAATACTGAAATACCATCCGTCTTATCCTTATTTCTAGGATGGATGAACTCTTTTGGCAACAAAGTATGAACATACTCTTCCCAAAGCCAGGCAACATCAAAAAGAATACCATGGATTTTTTGCTCTTGGTATCCTAAACCGTGCTTTTCTCTATTTAGGACCATCAGACAAAGCTCTTGCAATTTTCTGTACTCTCGAAAGTAGGCATGACGAAGAGGTTTGGTTTGATTTAGTCGGATAATCTTAGCACGATCAGCTAGTTTATAAGATGGTGTTACACGAATAATTTCAGAGACATTTTCACGGCTAGTTGAGAGATTTTCAAGAACTCCTCTCCCTATACTTTTCTGATTCTTCATGAATTCAATTGTGTGACGGATCAGTTGCATGAGAGGATTATCATAGGTGAACTCTCTCGTTGTGTAGGCAACATTTCCCGTGAAAGGAAGATTTTTCTTGATATGATTTCCTACATCAATCACTCCCTTTACATGACTGTTATTATGAGAAAATCTCTGGTATTCCTTATAGAGACCTTTTCTGAGAGTAGCTTGCAAATACTTGGGAAATAGATACATCAAAAGTTGATAGAGTCTATCTTCACGTGATAAAGCAACATCTAAACTAGTCAGATTGATATGAAGAACCTTTTGCAAAAGATAATGTAAAAAATAGTCATTACTTTCGTTTGAAAAACGAGAAGAAATGGTTAATCTCTCCTGGCCGTAGCCAAGAAATCCAATGATATTTCCTGTCTTTATTTCCCGATTGACAGTTTCTACGATTTTTTGATCCTTATCTAAGTCCGGAGAATATTCTAGGTCACTTGGAAAAATAAAGATATTATCTTCTTGAGAAAGATTTTCTAATGTTCTATCTAAAAGAAGTTGGCTTATTTTGGGATATTCTGCAATAAAGTCTTCTTTAATAATCTTATGCTGATTATCAGTGATCCGCATTTTCATTTCCATCGCCTTCATTGTTGTCAGTAACTACCTGATTTTTTTGCTCATTGCTTGTCTTGTCAAAGGCCTTTTTCAAATTTGCTATAGTTTCAACTTCCTCGTAAGAACCTCGTAAATAATCTTCCAAGAGTGGTTTAAGATAATCGGACCAGAGTAACTCATAGTCAAAGTCTACTTCTTCTAGTTTAAGGAAATAACTTGGTCCGATATGATAGTGACTGTTTAGCTCCTGAACTTTCTCAATTTCAGCATTCAAGTTCCTTAGTCGAGTTTTAGCTTCTTCAGCATATTCACCTAGTTTCTCATCTAGGATATAAAGTTGACTTTCAGCAGTAATTTCAACAAAACGGAAACGACGACGCATGGCAAAATCAAAGGTGTCCACCGAACGGTCAATATCATTCATAGTTCCGATAATATAGATATTTTCAGGGATATAGAACTTTTCATCAGTTTCGTGTAGATTGGCATATTGGGTAGAAACACTCCCCTTTTCACCACGATAACCAGGCTCAATTGAGAAAAAGAGTTCCCCAAAAATCTTAGAAATCTCACCACGGTTGATTTCATCGATGATGAAAACGAATTTCTTGTCTGTTTCAACCTCTGTTGGAGAAAGGTAGTCTCTCAGACCAAATCTCTTTCTCAATGTTTCTAGGACAGTTCTTCCACCACTTTTGTAGTATTCTTGCTTATTATAATTTTTATCTTTATACAACTCGTAAACATATTTGCGAGGTATTGACCATCCTGGAACACCACTATCATAATTTACTGACAAATTTTGTCTACTATTAACAGATAAGTAAGATGTTTTTGTTATATATTCTTTTTCTTCAGCAACATTTATATATTCTAAGTAAGAATCCCAAGC
>CAURIB010000007.1:0-26008 GCA_963524795.1 uncultured Streptococcus sp. | reverse complement strand
CAGAGACTGACCGTCAAGTATTGCCAGCCTGGATTGCTGATATGGACTTTGAAGTGTTACCTGAGATTCGTCAGACTGTCCATGACTATGCTGAGCAATTAGTTTATGGCTATACCTATGCTAGTGATGGCTTGATTGAAGTAGTTCAAAACTGGGAGGAAAAACAGCACGCCTATCGCTTTGATAAGGATGCCCTAGTCTTCATCGAAGGAGTAGTACCTGCCATTTCAACAGCCATTCAAGCTTACACAAAAGACGGGGATGCAGTGCTCATAAACACACCGGTATATCCACCTTTTGCTCGGAGCATTAAGCTCAATAATCGTAGACTAATCACCAACTCTCTAGTAGAAAAAAATGGACTTTTTGAGATTGACTTTGTCCAACTAGAAAAAGACTTAGTTGAAAATGAGGTTAAACTTTATATTCTTTGTAATCCCCACAATCCAGGTGGACGTGTTTGGGAGAAGGAAGTCTTAGAGAAGATTGGACAACTGTGTCAAAAACATGGAGTCTTGCTAGTTTCAGATGAGATTCACCAAGATTTAGCCTTGTTTGGAAACAAGCACCAGTCATTCAATACGGTAAATGAAGCCTTCAAAGAATTTTCACTAATTTTAAGCAGTGCTACCAAAACTTTCAATATTGCAGGAACCAAGAATTCTTACGCTATCATCGAGAATCCTAAGTTAAGACTTGCTTTCCAAAAACGCCAACTTGCTAATAATCAACATGAGATTTCAGGTTTGGGATATTTAGCAACAGAAACTGCCTATCGCTATGGTGAAGCTTGGTTGACAGAACTCAAAGAAGTCATCGAAGAACACATCAACTATGTAGTGGATGTATTTGGCAAAGAAACTAAAATCAAGGTCATGAAACCTCAAGGGACCTATCTCATTTGGCTTGATTTTTCTGCCTATGGTTTGTCCGAAGAGGATTTACAGGGACTATTGAAAAATGAAGCCAAGGTTATACTGAATAGAGGCTTGGACTTTGGTGAAGAAGGAGCCCTCCACGCTCGCTTAAATGTAGCCATGCCTACATCCGTCTTGGAAGAAGTTTGCCAACGAATCATTATCACTTTCGCTAAACTTTAAGAAGCTAGCCTTTTAGGAGAAAAGTACTCCTAGAAGGCTATTTTCATGGGAAGAAATATGGTATAATTAAGAGATAAAGTAAAGGGGAAAATATGGCTAAATTGATTCCAGGCAAGCTTCGAATGGAGGGGGCTCAACTCTACGAAACTGGTAAGATCCAAATCATCAAAGAGGAAAATCATCGCCTATATGCTCGTGTAGGGGAGGCTGAAATTCGTTACAGTCTTGATGATGAACTGGTTTTTTGTGCTTGTGACTTTTTTCAAAAAAGAGGGTTCTGTGTCCATTTGGCAGCGCTAGAACATTACCTGAAAAATGATCATTTGGGTCAAGAACTTTTACAGAAACTAGAAAATGGGCAGGAAAAGAAGGAGGAAGTCGAAACCCAAGTGACCTTTGGGGGACGTTTCCTAGAGAGTATAAAAGCTACTAACTCGCCTAAAATCTATCAGTTAGCCGCCCAGGGACAGGTTGAATCTGGAACCAATCGTATTATTTGGACTTTGAGGGTTGGTCTTATCCAGACCCAGAAGTTTTATGTAATTCGAGATATCCCTCTCTTTCTGAAGGTTCTAGAAAATAGTAAACCTTATATGATTGGTAAGCTATATGAAGCTTCCTTGAAGCTTAGTCAGTTTGATGAGACTAGCCAGTTTGTCTTAAATTTTCTTCAGGGAATTGTAGAAGATGAGGCTGAAAATGCCCTCTTTTTCCAGAATCAAGGTCGTCACCTCTATTTTCCTCTATCCTTTTTTGAACAGGGTGTCAGTCTTTTGATGGATTTAGATGAATTTCAATTTGACCATCAAATTTCGAGCTATCATCATCTTCTCTTTCAAGACTTGGATGGACAAGCAGGATTATTTACCTTTGATATCAAAGAAAATCCAGACTACTATGAAATGGAAATCTTTGAGCGGGAACGAGTCAATCTTTTTTATAAAGGGCGGGTTTTATTTACCAAAGGAATGTTTTACCTCTTGTCGAGAGAGCAGGCAGGATTGCTGGAGGAATTAAGAAAACTACCTCTGGATAATAAGGGAAGAAAAGTTCTCCAGTTTGATACTAGTGATCGCGATAGATTAGCTTCTTCCTTGTCTCAATTTAGGAATATTGGAGAAGTTCTGGCTCCTCAAGGACTTCAGATTAAATCTTTCCGTCCCTCTTTTTACATGGATAGAGAAGAAGATGGTTCGATTCGTTTGGAGATGCAGTTTCAATACGATACCTGCTTGGTAAGTAATCGTAGGGAACTGGAAAATCTTCCCTTTGCCAGCGATATTCAACTGGAGAAACGTATTTTTCAACTAGCTCTATCAGCTGGATTTGAAGCTGATTTTCGTTCTTGGCGTCAAAGCCTCAAGGCTGAAGCAGTCTATGCTTTCTTTCACGAGACGTTGCCAGCTTTTGAAGCGCTTGGAAAACTTAGGATTTCGGAGAGTCTCCAAGATTTCTATCAAGTTCAAAGTCCCCAGATAGAGATTTCATCTAAAGGCCATTTATTAGAGATTCAATTTGATTTTAAAGATATTGCCCAAGAAGAGATTGATCTTGCTATGAAAGCCCTAGTTGCCAATCAAGACTTTTATATTAGCTCATCTGATCAGGTCTACTTCTTCGATGACCAAACCAAGCAGATTCGTCAGAATTTGAAAGAACTGGGAATAGAAGACTTGAAAGATGGGGCATTTCGAGCTCGTAAGTCCCTAGCTTATACCTTATCTCATTTATTTAAGGATCAAGAGCAGATTTCTTTTACGGAAGAATTCCGTCATTTGGCCCATGATTTGACACATCCAGAAGAATTCCCGATGCAGAAATTGAATATTCAAGCAGAATTAAGGGATTATCAGAAAAGGGGAATTCAGTGGTTTCAGATGCTTCACCATTATGGATTTGGTGGGATTTTAGCAGACGATATGGGACTTGGGAAGACCTTGCAAACCATCGCCTTTTTAAGTAGTCAGGTTCAAGCAGATACCAGTGTCCTAATCCTTGCTCCGTCTGGCTTAATCTATAACTGGGCTGACGAATTTCAAAAGTTTGCTCCAGATTTGGATGTTGCGATCGTGCATGGCTTAAAAGCTCATCGAGAGTCAATTTTGGCAGAAAATCATCAGATTTATGTTACAAGCTATGCTACTTTCCGTCAGGATAGTGAGATTTATCAGGACCTATCTTTTGATTTTCTCTTTTTAGATGAAGCTCAAGTGATGAAAAATGCACAGACCAAGATTGCTCAAAGTTTGCGACGATTTGTGGTTCCATCTGTTTTTGCCCTCTCAGGAACTCCAATTGAAAACCACCTAGGAGAGCTTTGGTCGATTTTTCAGATTGTCTTACCAGGCCTCTTGCCAACTAAAAAAGACTTTATGAAACTACCCGCTGAGAGAGTAGCTCAATTTATCAAGCCTTTTGTCATGCGACGGAAGAAAGAAGATGTGTTGACTGAGCTACCTGATTTGATTGAAGTAGTCTACAAAAATGAACTTGATGATCAGCAAAAGGTTATTTATCTAGCTCAACTGCAACAAATGCAGGAACACTTGGGACAGGTAAGCGATTCGGAATTTCAACGAAATCGTGTCGAAATTTTAACTGGTCTCATGCGTCTTCGTCAGATCTGTGATACTCCAGCTCTATTTATGGAGGATTACCAAGGAGAAAGTGGGAAACTGGATAGTTTACGAGACTTGCTGACTCAGATTGCGGAAGGGGGTCATCGTGTACTCATCTTCTCACAATTTAGAGGCATGTTGGATCGGATTGAGCAAGAATTACCTGAATTGGGCTTGACATCCTTTAAAATTACTGGTTCAACGCCTTCACAAGATCGTCAAGAGATGACCAAAGCCTTTAATCAAGGTGAGCGCGATGTATTCTTAATTTCTCTAAAGGCCGGAGGGGTTGGCCTCAATCTTACTGGTGCCGATACAGTTATTCTGGTAGACTTGTGGTGGAATCCTGCGGTTGAATCACAGGCTATCGGGCGCGCTCATCGTATGGGGCAAGAGCAAGCTGTAGAAGTTTATCGCTTGGTGACCCGAGGTACAATAGAAGAAAAAATTCAAGAATTACAAGAAAAAAAGAAAAATCTGGTTTCAGAAGTTTTGGATGGAACAGAGTCCCGAGGCAGTTTGAGTCTGGCTGAAATTCGAGAAATTTTAGGGATTTCATAAGCCTAGACTTGAAAAATCAAGACATTACGCTATAATGGAGTATTGAAAGGGAATAAAAATGAAGCAAAAACGATTTCCAATAGTGGCAGATGATGAAGTCATGTTGACAGAAATGCCAGTTATGAATCTTTACGATGAGTCTGATTTCATTAGTAATATCAAGGGGGACTACCAGGATAAAAATTACTTGGACTGGGCTCCTATTATTGAAGAGAGAAAACAAGAGGAAGCACAGTCCCTTGTAGAGAAGACTGAGAAAAAAGTAGAAAAATCTTATGCTGAATTAGCGCGTGAAGAAGCTCGCGCAGATTTGAAAAAGAAGCGCTCGGCTAAATATTTGACCCAGGATGTGAGTCATACTAGACGTCAAACGAAAACAAGTATTGTGAGACAGGCAAATCAACCGACCGCACCTTTTCAAAAAGAAAATCCAGGAGAATTTGCTAAATACAGTCAGAATTTGAGCCAATCTCACTATATTCTGGCAGAAACAGTTGCGCAAGTAGCTAGTCCTGCGCCAAATAGCGAAAAGTCTCATCCTAAGAAAAACAATTATGACTTTTTAAAGAAAAGCCAAATTTATAACAAAAAAAGTAAACAAAAAGAACAAGAGCGTCAAGTAGCCCAAGAGCTCAACTTGACTAGAATGAGTGAATAGAGGGGAAGAAAATGGCAAAAACCTATCATTTTATCGGAATCAAAGGATCAGGAATGAGTGCCTTGGCTTTGATGTTGCATCAAATGGGGCATAAAGTTCAAGGTTCTGACGTTGAGAAGTACTACTTTACCCAACGTGGACTAGAGCAAGCAGGGATTACAATCTTACCTTTTGATGAGAAGAACTTGCAAGGGGATATGGAGATTATCGCTGGGAATGCCTTCCGTCCAGATAATAACGTGGAAATTGCCTATGCAGATCAACAGGGCTTGAGCTATAAACGTTATCATGAGTTTCTCGGTAGCTTTATGCGTGATTTTATCAGCATGGGAGTTGCTGGAGCCCACGGCAAAACTTCAACAACTGGGATGCTTTCTCACGTTTTGTCACATATCACAGATACTAGTTTCTTGATTGGTGACGGTACTGGTCGTGGTTCTGAAAATGCCAAGTATTTTGTCTTTGAATCTGACGAATATGAACGTCACTTCATGCCTTATCATCCAGAATATTCTATTATCACCAATATTGACTTTGACCATCCAGACTACTTCACAAGCTTGGAAGATGTTTTCAATGCCTTCAATGACTATGCTAAACAAATTACTAAAGGCTTGTTCATTTATGGTGAAGATGCTGAGTTGCGTAAGATTACGGCTAATGCTCCGATTTACTACTATGGTTTTGAAACAGAAGGGAATGACTTTGTCGCAAGTGACCTTCTCCGTGCAACAACTGGTTCAACCTTCACAGTTCACTTCCGTGGTCAAGAACTAGGTCAGTTCCATATTCCAACCTTTGGTCGTCACAATATCATGAATGCAACTGCGGTTATTGGATTGCTTTACATAGCAGGATTTGACTTGGATTTGGTTCGTGAACACATAAAGACTTTTGGAGGAGTGAAACGTCGTTTTACAGAAAAGATTGTTAATGATACAGTGATTATCGATGACTTTGCCCACCATCCAACAGAAATCATTGCAACGCTAGATGCTGCACGTCAGAAATATCCAAGTAAGGAAATCGTGGCAATTTTCCAACCACATACCTTTACTCGTACAATTGCCTTGTTGGATGATTTTGCCCAAGCATTAAACCAAGCTGACGCTATTTACCTAGCGCAAATCTACGGTTCGGCTCGCGAAGTAGACAATGGTGATGTCAAGGTTGAAGATCTTGCAAGTAAGATTAATAAGAAAAATCAAGTAATCACAGTTGAAAATGTTTCTCCACTCCTAGACCATGACAATGCTGTCTATGTCTTTATGGGAGCTGGTGACATCCAAACTTATGAATACTCATTTGAGCGTCTCTTGTCAAACTTGACTAGCAATGTTCAATAAGGACTATCATGGAATTTTCAATCACTATTCGGGAGGTTCAGCCATCAGATTTAGAGCAAATCTGGCTGATAGGAGAAAGCAACTCTAACTCCCAAGATGAAATTAGTATAGAAATGATAAAAGAGCGTATCCGCAACCATGCGGGTACGTTTCTGCTAGCCAGCCTTAATGAAGAAGTCATTGGTTATATCATTGGTGACGAACTCACGAAGTTCACCCAAAGTGATTTTGAAGCAGCAATTCCTGACACGAGTGACTTTATCACTATTTTGGATCTTGTCGTCCATCCTGATTATCAAGGACAAGGATTTGGAACCTTGTTGTTGGGAGCTATGAAGGAGTATGCTTTTCAGAAAAATAGACCAGGCCTCTATTTGCTGTCTAGGGATGAATTACTGGCTTACTTTGAGATGAATGGATTTCTTGACTATGGTCTAGCAGATGTGCCAACTAGTAGTGAAACTTATTTTCATATGTTTTGGGCAAATCCCTATTTTCAGGAGGAAAGATGATTATTAGACAAGCAAGGCTTACAGACCTTGATCGTATCCTAGAGATTGAGTTGGAAAATTTCTCTGCTGAGGAGGCTATTCCTCTATCTGTCTTTGAAGCTCATCTGAAGGAAATTAAGACCAGTTTCTTAGTGGCTGAAAAGGAGGGACGAATCCTTGGTTACGTTGAAGGGCCGGTAATGCCTCACCGATATTTACAAGACCAGTCCTTTACAGAAGAAATTAAAGATTATAGTCATCAAAAAGGTGGTTATATTTCTGTGACTTGTCTATCCATTGCAAAGAAAGCTCAGGCCTTGGGAATCGGTCGCAAACTCTTGACAGCATTGAAAGAAGTTGCTATTGAACATGAACGAGAAGGGATCAATCTAACCTGTCACGACTACCTCATTGCCTATTATGAAAAACATGGATTTATAAATGAAGGAAAATCCAAGTCAACGTTTGCGGGTGAGGAATGGTATGATATGGTCTGGGAAAACAAGAAATAGGCTTTAGAAGGGCATCTATGGTTGCTTTTCTTTGGTTTTTAAGATATAATATTATGGATTATCAACAAGGAGGTAATACCTTTGAGCGAAAATTCAAGAGATGAAGAAAAATTAAGTTTTAAGGAACAAATTTTACGAGACTTAGAAAGATTGAAAAGGGAAGAAGGGCTTGACACTAGTGAGAGTAGCAAGGATGATCTTTTCTCTGATTTTAGTAATCTTTCAAAGACAGAAGAACCAGTGAAAGAGCCGTCTGTAGAAGACTTGATGGTAGACTCAGTTTCACTAGTGGATGAACTGCTTGCTAAGGCTCCAACAGTTCCCCCACGTCCATCTTTGGGACCAGATGAACCTGTTGAACCAGTTGCAGTTCCAGAAGAAGTTGCTCCTACTGAACCAATAGTAGCTACAGAATCAGTAGCACCTACTGTAGATCCAGTTGAACCTCCAGTTGAGCCTCTTGCTCCTGCTCAGCCAGTTCAAGAGGAGAAGGAGTTTATTCCTAATTCGACGAGGATTCCAGTTTCTTATCGTACCAATAAAGCCAAACCAAGTCCGGCTAGAAAGGCTATTAAGCCACAACCAAAACTAACAGATTTTGCTAAGGAGACGCCTGCTCAAGAGCCGGTAGCTCCAGTTGATACAAGAAATGATCTACCTAGAAGAAGTCGTACAGAGTCAGTTAAGCCAACTAAGAAAAAGAAAAAATCACGCTTGAAAGGATTTTTCGTAACACTCTTTGTGTTATTGGTTTTACTAGGTGTAGGTGGTTTCTTTGGTTACCAATATGTTGAATCTGCACTTCAACCTGTTGATGCAAGTTCTAAAGAGTATATCACCGTTCAAATCCCCGAAGGTGCTAATACTCAGGAAATTGGTGAAACTTTAGAAAAATCTGGTTTGGTAAAACATGGTTTGGTCTTTAGCCTCTATGCTAAGTATAAAAACTACTCTGATTTAAAATCTGGTTACTATAATTTGCAAAAGAGCATGAGTACAGATGATCTCATCAAAGAGTTGCAAAAGGGTGGAACACCAGAACGTCAAGAAGTTTCACTTGCAAGCTTAACAATCCCTGAAGGTTATACAATTGATCAAATCGCAGAAACAGTTGGTCAACTTCAAGGAGAGTTTAAAGAAGCATTGACTGCGGAAGCTTTCTTGGCGAAGGTTCAGGATGAAACTTTTATCTCACAACTAGTTGCTAAGTATCCAACGCTTCTTGAAAGTTTACCAACTAAGGAAAGTGGTGTTCGTTACCGTCTAGAAGGATACCTTTTCCCAGCAACTTATGCCATCAAAGAAAGCACAACTGTTGAAAGCTTGATTGATGAAATGGTAGCAGCGATGGATAAAAACTTATCAACACACTATGCTGCAATCAAAGAAAAGAACTTGACAGTGAATGAACTCTTAACTATTGCATCACTTGTTGAAAAAGAAGGTTCAAAAACAGAAGACCGCAAACAGATTGCTGGAGTTTTCTATAACCGTCTCAACATCGGTATGCCACTTCAGAGTAACATTGCTATTCTCTATGCAGAAGGGAAACTAGGAAAAAATATTAGTTTGGCAGACGATGCAGCAATTGATACCTCAATCAATTCACCATATAACGTTTATCTGAACCTAGGGCTAATGCCTGGTCCAGTGGATAGTCCAAGTCTGGATGCAATTGAAGCAAGTATCAATCAAACTAAGAGTGAAAACCTATACTTTGTTGCCAATGTACAAGATGGCAAAGTTTACTATGCGACAACACGAGAAGAACATGATCGAAACGTTGAAGAGCATGTAAACAGTAAACTGACACAATCAAGCAGTTCAAACTAAGCCTCGATTGTAAAAATATTAGAACACTCGCAAATTGAATGAGATATCGTTTATTTTTCATGAGTGATACCAGCAAAACTAAGTCTTTCCGACCTGATAAAAGCGCCTGAAATTTTTAAATTTCAGGCGTTCGGAAAGTTTGAGAGTGACACAGTTTTAGAAACTATTTTAGATTGAGTTCAGAAATGAAAGTTTCAGTGCTCAATGTCTACCTAGGGATTTTTCAAGAAATCACTAGCGACCATCATGACTTACGAAAAGTCATAAAAAGAAAATTATGTGGTTTACCACATAATTTTGCTTTACTACCTATAAAAATATAAATTTAATTAAAAGAAAGTTGAGAAAAATGGCAGAAAAAACATACCCTATGACCCTTGAGGAGAAGGAAAAACTTGAAAAAGAATTAGAGGAGTTGAAACTGGTTCGTCGTCCAGAAGTTGTTGAACGTATCAAGATTGCTCGTTCATATGGTGACTTGTCAGAAAATAGTGAATACGAAGCAGCGAAAGATGAGCAGGCTTTTGTTGAAGGACAAATCTCAAGCTTGGAAACAAAAATCCGTTATGCTGAGATTGTCAACAGTGATGCAGTTGCTCAAGATGAAGTTGCAATCGGTCGAACTGTCACTATCCAAGAAATTGGCGAGGACGAAGAAGAAGTATATATCATCGTGGGTTCAGCGGGTGCAGATGCCTTTGCAGGAAAAGTATCAAATGAAAGTCCAATTGGACAAGCCTTGATTGGTAAGAAAACAGGCGATACAGCTACAATTGAAACACCTGTTGGTAGCTACGATGTTAAAATCTTAAAAGTTGAAAAAACAGTTTAATAGGATATAAAAAGGAGTAGATATAGGGAAAGCGCTTCCTATCACTCCTTTTTTAAATTTTAAAAACTAAAGGAGATTATATGAATTCAGAAAACAAGCACAAAAAGAAAAATAAAATGGAGCGTGGTTTGACCAATCGCCATGTTCAAGTTATGGCTATTGCGGGGACCATTGGGACAGGACTTTTTCTAGGAGCAGGGCGATCTATTAGCTTAACTGGTCCTTCAATCGTTTTAGTTTATATGATTACTGGTGGTTTTATGTATCTCATGATGCGGGCTATCGGTGAAATGTTATATCAAGATCCAGAACAACATACATTTATCAACTTTATTACCCGATATCTTGGACAGGGCTGGGGTTATTTCTCAGTTTGGTCTTACTGGTTGTCAGTAGTTTTTATCGGGATGGCTGAGATAACGGCTGTTGCCCATTATGTTCAATTTTGGTTTCCATCATGGCCTTCTTGGTCTATTCAGCTCGTTTTTTTAACAATCCTTGGTCTAGTTAATCTGATTGCGGTTAAAATTTTTGGCGAAGTGGAATTTTGGTTTGCCATGATTAAAATTGTAGCTATTCTCGCTATGATTGCAACTGGAATTTTTATGGTCTTGACAGGTTTTGAAACACCATACGGATCAGCAAGCCTTTCAAATATCAGTCACCAGTTTTCTCTCTTTCCAAATGGTGGAATGAACTTTGTTATGGCCTTCCAGATGGTTTTCTTCGCCTATCTTATGATTGAATTTATTGGGGTAACAACATCTGAAACTAAGAATCCTAGAAAAGTATTGCCCAAGGCAGTTAAGGAAATCCCCTTGCGAATTATCTTTTTCTACGGTGGAGCCCTTTTAGCCATCATGTCTATCATTCCTTGGGGTGAGCTCTCTTCTGCGGATTCACCCTTTGTAACTGTTTTTGAACTTGCTGGTCTTAAGTGGGCCGCCGCCTTGATTAATTTTGTTGTCTTGACTTCAGCAGCATCAGCCTTAAATTCAACTCTTTACTCGACAGGCCGACACTTGTACCAAATTGCTCATGACTCTCCAAATAGTTTTTTGAAAGCCATTAAGGCTGATACTCTGTCTCGTCACAATGTTCCTCAGAATGCTATTATTGCCTCGGCTGTCCTGATTGGTCTAGCAGCATTCATCAATGTCTTACCAGGTGTATCAGATGCCTTTGCCCTGATTACAGCATCTTCATCAGGTGTTTATATTGCAATCTATATCTTGATCATGCTAGCTCATCTCAAATACCGCAAGTCCAAAGACTTTATGGCAGATGGTTACCTCATGCCCCAGTATCGCTTGCTGAATCCCATAACGATCCTCTTTTTTGTCTTTGTATTTGGAACTCTCTTTTTACAAGAATCAACCTTTATGGGAGCAGTTGGCTCAGCTATCTGGATTGTTGTCTTTGGAATCTATAGTCAGTGGAGATTTAAAAAATAAAGAAGTAGCTCATCAACTGATGTTGGTGAGTTTTTCTTGTACAAAAATATTATAATCCATAAATTTGACAGTAGGTATAAATAGGACTATAATCAAGCTGATAGTGTTTTTGAGGAGATTGGAATGCAGGTTATATTAGAGAATACAGAGTCTCAGAAAGCGCAAGAAATAGGCGATTTGATTCGTTCTTATAATCGTTCAAAGAGAGAAAAAGCTGAAAGCGAGCCACTTAACCTTTACGTCGAAGATGATAAGGGGGAACTAATGGCTGGCCTAGTAGCAGAGACTTTTGGAAATTGGTTAGAAATCGAGTATTTGTTTGTGAAAGAGGAATTCAGAGGACAAGGAATAGGCTCCCAACTATTGCAACAAGCAGAAAGTGAAGCTAAAAAGAGAAACTGTCGCTACGTTTTTGTCAATACTTATCATTTCCAAGCGCCAAACTTTTATCAGAAGCAGGGTTACAAGGAAGTCTTTACTTTAAAAGACTATCCCTACACAGGACAAAGGCACTATTATCAAAAAGATTTATAACATAAAAATAGAGATTGAAGCAAAGATAGCTATTCAATTAACAATAGAGGTGGATAATGAATATTATACTAGACATGGGAAATGTTTTATTAGAATGGAACAAGGATAAGATTTTACGAGGTGTGGTAAAAACAGAGAAGGATTTTATGATATTGGACAAGGCGATCTTTCAATCAGGTCTTTGGGAAAGATTAGATCTCGGAACCCTGACCAGAGAAGAGTTGGTCTTGAAAGTTGTTTCCATGATTGGAAGCATATATCAAGAAAAGGTTCAAGAAGTAGTCTGGAATTGGCCTTCTTACATTGAAATTTACACGGAAGTCTTTCCTCTCCTGGTACGTTTAAAGGAAAAAGGCCATCGCATCTTTGTTTTGTCAAATACATCACCAGTTTTTTATGAATTATTAGAGGAACAACTCTCTCCTTTAAATGAAATCTTAGATGGATTCGTTCTTTCTTGCGATATAAAGGCCATCAAACCAGATCCAAAAATGTTTGAAGAAATCCTCCATAAATATCAGTTGGACCCAGCAAATTGTGTCTTTCTTGATGATATAGCAGACAACACTAAGATGGCTGAAAGTTTAGGAATCAGAGCCTACCAAGTCAAACAGAGAAGTGACGTTGTAGATATTTTGAAAAAATTTGAATAAGCAGAAAACTCTCTATCATTTAGTTGGTAGAGAATTTTTGTTAAAAAAATCGCACAAAATGACAGATATATATTGCATAATGTAAATTATATGATATAATAAAGTTGAAAAAAGAAGCGCGACTTTTAAAATTAAGGAGGAGGTAAGAAGTGGCTAAGAATTTAAAATTAAAGTTAGCTCGAGTGGAGCTTGACATGACACAAGGTGATTTGGCAGAAGCTGTGGGTGTCACTAGGCAGACTATCGGCTTGATAGAAGCTGGAAAATATAATCCTAGTCTATCCCTTTGCCAGTCCATTTGCAGATGTTTAGGGAAAACCCTAGACCAATTATTTTGGGAGGAAGAAGATGAAAAATAAATTTTATTATTATCAATTATTAGACGAAAGAGAAGAGCAACAACTTCATAAAGCTGGTGCAGAGAGTTTTCATATTTCTATCGGATTATTGTTTCTAGCTTATTTCATATCAGTGTTAGCACCAAGCCTTTTTAATCCAAGTATGCTTCTCGTTATTATTATCATAGGGACTTTTTACTTTTTCACCCGTGCTCGCAATCTCGGTGTGACCTACTATAGTCGTTTTCATTTTACAATTTTAGGATGTCTGTTATTAACTTTAGTGATTACAGATACCTTGATGCTACAAAACTACCAGTTCAATATCGAAATTTATCAGCACAACCCTCTACATATTAAGTATATTTATGCATGGGTCATTACATATCTCCTTTATCTTCCTTGGGTTTTTATTGGCAATCTCGGTCTGAAGAGCTATGGCGAATGGGCTCAGAAAAAATTTGAGCAAGACATGGATGAACTGGAGAGTGGAGAATAGCTTGTTACTCTTTTCTCAATTCAGCTAAAATGTGATATAATAGTACTAATTTATGAGAAAAGAAGAAACATTTTCATCTTTTTACAAATAGGGAAGAAGGACAGTATATGTACCCAGATGATAGTTTAACTTTGCACACTGATTTGTATCAAATTAACATGATGCAAGTTTACTTCGACCAAGGCATTCATAACAAGAAAGCAGTTTTTGAAGTTTATTTCCGCCAACAACCGTTTAAAAATGGCTACGCTGTTTTTGCTGGTCTAGAGCGGATTGTGGCTTACCTAAATGACCTGAAATTTTCAGAAAGTGATATTGCTTACCTAGATTCTTTGGGCTATCATGGAGCTTTCTTGGAATATTTGCGTAACCTCAAATTAGAATTGACTGTACGTTCTGCTCAAGAAGGGGACTTGGTATTTGCCAATGAACCGATTGTTCAAGTGGAAGGTCCTTTGGCTCAGTGTCAATTGGTTGAAACAGCTCTCTTGAACATCGTCAACTTTCAAACCTTGATTGCGACCAAGGCTGCTCGTATTCGTTCAGTCATTGAAGATGAGCCTTTGATGGAGTTCGGTACACGTCGTGCGCAAGAAATGGATGCAGCTATCTGGGGAACTCGTGCTGCTGTTATTGGTGGTGCTGATGGAACTAGTAATGTGCGTGCAGGTAAGCTCTTTGGAATTCCTGTTCTAGGTACTCACGCCCATGCCTTGGTTCAAGTCTATGGCAATGATTATCAGGCTTTCAAGGCTTATGCCTCAACTCATCGTGATTGTGTCTTTCTTGTAGATACATATGACACTCTACGTATCGGTGTTCCTGCTGCCATTCAGGTTGCAAGAGAATTAGGTGACAAGATTAACTTTAAGGGTGTTCGTATTGACTCTGGTGATATCGCCTATATTTCTAAAAAGGTTCGTCAACAACTGGACGAGGCAGGATTTACTGATGCTAAGATTTATGCATCCAATGACCTTGATGAAAATACCATCCTTAACCTCAAAATGCAAAAAGCTAAGATTGATGTCTGGGGTGTAGGTACTAAACTCATCACTGCTTATGACCAACCAGCACTTGGAGCAGTTTACAAGGTTGTTGCTATTGAAGACGAGAATGGTCATATGCGTAATACCATTAAACTTTCAAATAATGCCGAGAAGGTTTCAACACCAGGTAAGAAACAAGTTTGGCGCATCACCAGTCGTGAAAAAGGCAAGTCTGAAGGTGACTACATTACCTATGATGGTGTTGATGTTGCTAGCATGACTGAAATCAAGATGTTCCATCCAACCTATACCTACATCAAGAAAACTGTCCGCAATTTTGATGCTGTTCCTCTCTTGGTAGACATTTTCAAGGAAGGTAAGCTAGTCTATGATTTACCAAGTTTACCTGAAATTCAAGCCTATGCTCGTAAGGAATTTGACAAGCTTTGGGACGAATACAAACGTGTCCTGAACCCACAACATTACCCTGTCGACTTGGCTCGTGATGTATGGCAAGATAAGATGGACTTGATTGATAAGATGCGTAAGGAAGCTCTAGGTGAAGGAGAAGAAGAATGACCTTACAAGAAAGTATTATTCAACAATTAGGAGTAAAACCTGTGATTGATCCACAGGAGGAAATTCGTCGTTCTGTTGATTTTTTAAAGCGATATCTGAAAAAGCATCCCTTCCTTAAAAGTTTTGTATTAGGAATTTCTGGTGGTCAAGACTCGACTTTAGCTGGTCGCCTTGCCCAACTAGCTATGGAAGAAATGCGAGCTGAAACAGGCGATGATTCATATAAATTTATAGCAGTTCGCCTGCCTTATGGAATTCAAGCAGATGAGGATGATGCCCAAAAAGCCCTAGCTTTTATCCAGCCAGATGTGAGTTTGGTGGTCAATATCAAGGATTCTGTAGATGCAATGGCAGCGGCAGTAGAGGCTACTGGTAGTCCAATGTCAGACTTTAATAAAGGGAATATCAAGGCTCGTAGTCGTATGATTGCTCAGTATGCCCTAGCAGGTTCCTATAGTGGAGCAGTTATTGGTACTGACCATGCTGCCGAAAATATCACAGGTTTCTTTACTAAGTTTGGTGACGGCGGAGCAGATATTCTCCCTCTTTATCGCCTTAACAAACGCCAAGGGAAACAACTCTTGCAGGAACTTGGAGCTGATCCAGCCCTCTATGAGAAAGTACCAATCGCAGACCTAGAAGAAGAGAAACCAGGATTGGCAGATGAAGTTGCACTCGGTGTAACCTACGCAGAGATTGATGACTACCTGGAAGGTAAACAAATCAGCCCAGAAGCCCAAGCAACCATAGAAAAATGGTGGCACAAAGGCCAACACAAACGCCATCTACCAATCACAGTGTTTGATACGTTTTGGGAGTAAAAACCTCCGGGGGAGGTTTTTACTCCGAGTCTGAAAATAGAAAAGCGAGGAAAGTCCGGGGGACTTTTTTAGCCCGAGCCTGAAAATAAAAAAGCGAGGAAGGTCCAGTGGACCTTCAAATAGAAAGCGAGGTTGAATTATGAAATCCATAGGTACAAAGACATTACATACTGAACGGTTGCTATTGCGACGCTTTTGTGAAACTGATGCTCAAGCCATGTTTGAAAATTGGGCTTCTAGTCTAGATAATCTAACCTATGTTACTTGGGATCCTCATCCAAATGTTGATTTTACAAAGAACTCAATAAGAACTTGGGTAGCATCCTATGACAATCCAAATTACTACAAATGGGCCATTAGTCTCAAAGAAAATCCAGAATATGTCATTGGAGATATTAGTCTGGTCAGTGTGGATGAAGAAAACTCTAGCTGTGAAGTCGGATATATCTTAGGGATGGACTACTGGGGACGAGGACTCATGACAGAAGCCTTGAAGGCTGTTTTATCATACTGTCTAGATGAGATTGGATTTGAAGAGGTTGATGCTTGCTATGCAAGTTTAAATCCAGTATCTGGTCGTGTTATGGAAAAGGCGGGTATGACTTTTTGGAAGAGGATTCCTAATGCAGTTGAACGAAAAGGTTATATAGCTGATAAAATTTATTATCAAATCAAAAAATAAGATGGAAAAGAATAACTTTTCCATCTTATTTTTTATAATTTACTTTTTAGTCAAAATAAAGCAAATCTTTGCTGGTGCTTGTAAACAGATCGAAACCATCTTTGGTAACAACACCGCAGTCCTCGATGCGAACACCGACTTTACCAGGTATGTAGATACCAGGCTCAACTGAGAAGCACATGCCTTCTTCGATAACCATGTCGTTTCCTTCCATAATTGAAGGGAATTCGTGTACATCCATACCGATACCATGACCGAGACGGTGATTGAAGTACTCACCGTAACCAGCTTTTTCAATCACTTCACGAGCTGCGCGGTCTACTTCATGAGCTGTCACACCAGGTTTGATAAAGTCAAGGGCAGCTTGTTGGGCTTCAAGAGTCAAGTTGTAAATATCTTTCTTAAATTGGTCAGGTTTACCAACAGCAACTGTACGAGTCATATCTGATGCATAACCATTGACCATAACACCGAGGTCAAAGAGGAGAAGGGCGTTATTTTCAACCTTATTAGCTCCAGGGATTCCGTGTGGATTTGCGGCATTATCACCAGTCAAGACCATAGTATCAAAGCTCATTTCATAGCCTTCACGTTTCATAGCAAAGTCGATTTGCGCAATGATATCAGTTTCCGTATTATCAAGAGAGATATTGTCAAAACCAACTTTGACAGACTTATCAGCATAGACACCTGCAACCATCATTTTTTGCACTTCGTCTGCTGATTTGATCAAGCGCATGCGTTGGATCAATGGAGTTAAGTTCTCAAACTCAGCACTTTCAAAGACAGTTTTCAAACCGTGATATTTAGTCAAGATGAGATTGTCAAACTCAACTGCTACACGTTTGAAATCAAGCTGTGGCAAGGCGTTTTGGATTTTCTTCCAAGGGTTTTCAGAGTCCACATAACCAACAACTGGGAATGAGACAGTGCTAGTTGCACGCTCAACCTCAAGGGCTGGAACGAAGAGAAGTGGTTCTTGGTTTCCAAGGACAAAGAGGAACATCTGGCGTTCGTGGGGATCACTGTAAAAGCCAGTGAGGTAATTGATTGTGACGGGGTCAGATACGACAGCGACGTCTAGCTTTTCTGATTCAAGATAAGTTAAGATTTGTTGTAATTTAGACATATGCTACCTTCTTTCTACCCCTCTATTTTTGCAAAAATTAGTAGAAAATGCAAGGGAGAAGGGGAAAAGAATCTAAAAAAATTCCAACAGCTAATAGCATGTTGGAATCTAAATATTAATTGAAGTCTGCCTTGCTCTTAACATCGCTGTATTCTTCAGCGACTTCTTGGCTGAGAATATCCTCGTAAGTTGGTAGAACGATGTCCTGACCATATTTTTTCTTAAGAGCAGTAGTGACCAAGCGATAGGCTAGGTTGGCATTACGAGATAAGATAGGCCCGTGGAAATAAGAACCGAAAACATTTTTATAGTGAACACCTTCACCGACCTTTTCTTCGTTGTTGCCATTTCCGTATACAACCTGCCCCAATGGTTTTTGGTCATCTGAGAGGAAGGTGCGGCCTTGGTGATTTTCAAAACCATAGTAGGTTTCATCAAACTCTTCATTATGAATTTTAATGTCACCAATGAATCGGTTATTGGTTTGGTTGAGTGTGTAATGTCCCATGACACCAAGACCTTCGATGCGTCTTCCAGAAGCTTCAATATAGTATTGGCCTAATAGTTGGAAGCCACCACAGATAGCAAGAACGACACCATCGTTTTGGATAAAGTTGTCAATGCTATCTTTTTTATCGGGTAGATCACCAGCTATGATACTCTGTTCAAAGTCTTGGCCACCGCCGAAAAAGGCAATATCGTAGTAATGTTCATCGAAATTATCATGAAGCGAAACGATATCAACTGTTACATGTGCACCCAGCTTTTCAGCGACGTACTTGAGCATGAGGATATTCCCATTATCTCCGTAGGTGTTCATGAGATTCCCATAGAGGTGGGCGATATTTAGTTGGTAAGGATAATTGCCGTCTTTTGAGGAAAGTGAAGTATAAACCATTAGTTCATCTCCTTTCTAACAATCTGACGATTGGCAAGTAATTCTCGGAATTCTAGCATAGCCGTATAAGTCGCAAGGATATAGGCATGCTTGCAGTCTTGAGCTTCGATCGTTTTGAGAACTTGTTCCAGGCTACTTGTTTCAGTGATCTTGTCAGCTGGATAGCCAGTAACACGTAGACGGCGAGCAATTTCAGAATGACGAACTCCACCCGCATTGATTTCAGGAATGTCCATATCAGTAATTTGCTCAAAGTCAGCATCCCAAATCCAGCTGGTATCAATCCCGTCTGCATAGTTGGCATTGAGGAGAACAGATAGACTAAATGGGTAAGGAGCTAGTTTGATCATTTCGATGGCCTGGGTAGCACCAACAGGATTTTTAATAAGAACCAGTGTGCATTCCTTGTCACCGATATGGAAGGTTTCTTGTCGTCCAAAGACAGCACGACTCTTGTCAAATCCTTGTTTAATCAGTTGAGAATCAGCGCCTAGGTAACGGGCGATAGCAACTGCAGCCAGAGCATTGTAGATGTTGTAGAGACCACCGATTTGAATACCATATTCCTGACCATCAATAACAAAACGAGAACGATTGTTAGTCAACTCAACCAATTCTGTCAGACGGTAGTCCAAGTCAGGACGTTTACATCCACAATTCTCACAGATATAAGCTCCCAAGTTGGCATATGTATTTAGCTCATATTTTAAAATACTTTGACATTCAGGGCAGAGAATACCTTCAGTATTGTAGTGAGCAAGTTGCGCTGGACCTTTTTCTAGATCAAAACCAAAATACTGAACAGGATTTGAAATTGCAGGCTTGTAGAAAAGCGGACTATCACCGTTCAGCAGAACAGTAGCAGTAGGAACTTTTCGAATAGCGTCCAAAATCATCTTGTAGGTCGTATAGATTTCACCGTATCGGTCCATCTGATCGCGGAAGATATTAGTGATAACGAAAAGACTAGGCTGGATATAGTCACAGATATGTGAGAGACTAGCTTCGTCGATTTCAAGAACTGCAATATTTTTTCCAGTTTTTGAAGATTTTGCAGTCAAGAAAGTAGTCGTGATTCCTGTTATCATGTTGGCACCACTAGGATTAGTTAACACTTGACCATAAATTTCCTTTAGGATACCGACAGTGAGAGCGGTCGTCAGGGTTTTTCCATTGGTGCCAGTTACCACAACAATCTCGTAGTTCTTCGCTAAATGTTGTAGAATATCTTTATCAAATTGAAGGGCGAGTTTTCCAGGGAGCGTACTTCCACGGCCAAGACGGCTCAAAATAAAGTGAGAAGAACGCCCAGCAAGAAGGCCCAAAGTAGTTTTTAATTTCATGTTTCTATTATATCATAAAAGCTTGAAAAGATAGATTTGAGATTTTGGATAAAAAAACAACCCTAAGGAGGTTGTTTTTTCATAAGTGTATCTTAGGTTAAATCGCAAACAAGTCATTCAAGTTCTCAGCCAAGGTTGGGTGAGTGAAGATTTGTTTTGTGAAGTAGGTGTAAGGAATATTGTTGTCCATAGCAACAGTAATAATGTTGATGATTTCTTGTGATCCTTCTGAAAAGATGCTTGCTCCGAGAATTTCTTTAGTTTCAGTATTGATAACAGCTTTGAAGGCTCCACGAAGGTCACCATTTACATGACCACGAGGCATTGCTGCAACAGGGATTTCCTTGATAGCGTATGGAAGTTTCAAATCAGCTGCTTGGCTTTCAGTCAAACCAACTTGTGAAAGTGCAGGTGTAATAAACATGGTGTTTGGCACATTGAGACGGTCTTCAAGTGTGTAGCTGCCATCACCAGCAAGGTAGCTGTAGACAACACGGAAGTCATCAAGTGAAATGTAAGTGAATTGAAGGCCACCGTTGACATCTCCAACTGCAAAGACACCAGGAACATTTGTTTGACAGTTTTTGTCGACCTTGATAGCGCCACGTTCAGTAAGTTCAATATCTGTATTTTCAAGTTGAAGTGGTTCAACATTTGGTTTACGTCCTGTTGCATAGAGAAGGGCATCGAAACGATAGGTTTCATTTTCAGTCACAACAAGAACTTGGTCACCATCGTTTTTGATTTCAGTAGTATGGATGTTTTGAAGCAATTCGATGCCGTCTTCTTCCATGTATTGTTTAGCAAGAGCTGCGATGGAAGGTTCTGCACGAGGTAGGAAAGTATCTAGAGCATCCAAGACTGTTACCTTGCTTCCGAGTTTGTTGTAAAGACCAGCAAATTCAAGACCAATGTTTCCACCACCAAGAATTCCGAGTTTTTCTGGTAATTGTTCCAAGTTTTGGATACCTGTTGAGTCAAAGACATTCTTGCTGGTCGCAAGACCTGGAATTGATAAAACGTTTGAAACAGCACCAGTGTTGATAACAATTGTTTCAGCTGTTAGTTCTTGTTTTTCGTCACCTGCTTGAATTTCGATGACCTTGTTTGAAACGAAGTGGGCTTCGGCATCAATGATATCAACTCCAGTACCAGCGATAGTAGCATAGTTTTTACCATTAAGGCGGCTCGTAATTGTATTTTTTGTTGCCATGACTTCGTCAAATGACAAGTTCTTTTCTGCAGCAACTAACAAGGTTTTAGTTGGAATACAACCGATGTTGATACAAGTTCCACCGTACATTGCTTTGTTGCGTTCGATAAGGGCAACTTTTTTACCAGCTGAAGCTAGTTTGGCAGCAAGAGTTTTACCTGCCTTACCAAATCCAATAACAATTAAATCGTATGTTAACATTTTTAAATCCTCCTGTTTGATATCATTCTAGCACAAGAAAAAATTTTTTTCACAATTCTGCTACGGAAAATAGTTTCAGGAACTGAATGCTCTAACAAATACTTTTTGAGTGAAGCAAATCGAAAGAAAATCGTTTACATGATTTAATCGGGAGGTTAGACTATCTTTTGCCCCTCTCTTATGTTATACTAGATAGGTTGCAAAGAAAGCAGTACTTTTCTTTTGTGGAAAAGAAGCAACACGGTCTTTCATAAAAGATATGAAAGTACGTCATGACAAGAAAAGTATAAACTAAGCGCTATAGGATGGCTTCGCACCATCTTTAGAAAGAAGAATAACGTGAAATTTAATGAATTTAACCTTTCTGCTGATTTATTGGCAGAAATTGAAAAAGCAGGATTTGTAGAAGCAAGTCCTATCCAAGAGCAAACTATTCCTTTGGCTCTTGAAGGAAAAGATGTTATCGGTCAAGCACAGACTGGTACAGGGAAAACAGCAGCCTTTGGCTTACCAACCCTTGAAAAAATTCGTACAGAAGAAGCAACTATCCAAGCCTTGGTCATTGCACCAACTCGTGAACTTGCAGTTCAAAGCCAAGAGGAGCTTTTCCGTTTTGGTAGAAGCAAGGGTGTAAAAGTTCGTTCAGTCTATGGTGGTTCAAGTATTGAAAAACAAATCAAGGCTCTTAAATCAGGGGCTCATATCGTAGTAGGAACACCAGGACGACTTTTGGACCTGATTAAACGAAAGGCTTTGAAACTACAAGATATTGAAACCTTGATTTTAGATGAAGCAGATGAGATGCTCAACATGGGATTCCTTGAAGACATCGAAGCAATCATCTCTCGTGTTCCAGAAAATCGTCAAACCTTGCTCTTTTCAGCGACTATGCCAGATGCTATCAAACGTATTGGTGTTCAGTTCATGAATGAACCTGAGCATGTGAAGATTGCTGCAAAAGAATTAACAACAGAACTGGTAGACCAGTACTATATCCGTGTTAAAGAACAAGAAAAATTCGACACCATGACTCGTCTTATGGATGTTGATCAACCTGAGTTGTCAATCGTTTTTGGTCGTACTAAACGTCGTGTAGACGAGCTAACTCGTGGGCTTAAAATCCGTGGTTTCCGTGCAGAAGGTATCCATGGAGATTTGGACCAAAACAAACGTCTTCGTGTCCTTCGTGATTTTAAAAATGGCAACCTTGATGTCTTAGTTGCAACAGACGTGGCTGCTCGTGGTTTGGATATTTCAGGTGTGACTCATGTCTACAACTACGATATCCCACAAGACCCTGAGAGTTATGTTCACCGTATCGGTCGTACAGGACGTGCAGGTAAGTCAGGTCAGTCTATTACCTTCGTTTCACCTAATGAAATGGGTTATCTACAAATCATTGAGAACTTGACTAAGAAACGTATGAAAGGTCTTAAACCTGCAAGTGCAGAAGAAGCCTTCCAAGCTAAGAAGCAAGTAGCTCTTAAGAAAATTGAACGTGATTTTGCTGATGAAGCTATTCGTGGAAACTTCGAGAAATTTAGCAAAGATGCCCGTAAATTAGCAGCTGAATTCAGTCCTGAAGAATTGGCTATGTACATTCTTAGCTTAACAGTTCAGGATCCAGATAGTCTTCCAGAAGTTGAGATTGCACGTGAAAAACCACTGCCGTTTAAGCCTTCAGGTAATGGATTCGGTGGGAAAGGTAAGGGAGGTCGTCGTGGAGATGACCGTCGTGATCGTGAACGCCGTCGCGACAATCGTCGTGGTGAACGTCGGGATGATTTCAAAAAAGGCAGTCGCAAAAACGACCGCTTTGATAAGGAAAAACGTTACCGTAAGGACAACAAAAAACCTCGCACAACATCTAGCGAAAAGAAAACAGGCTTTGTGATTCGAAACAAGGGTGATAAATAATAAAAAAGCGGTTCACTGTGGTGGATCGCTTTTATATATAAGGAGACCGAGAGTTACGTAAAAATTAATACTAGAAGTGATATCTATATATTTGTTATCTTGTAATATTATATTATCAAAAAATGGAGGAGCTGTCAACAAGAAAATTGAAAAAAATATAAAAAATTGCAAATGTAAGAGAATTGCAATACAATAAGCAATTTTCAGATAATTATTGAAATAAAGACAGTTTTGTGATATAATGGAAGCGATTAAATACGAGGTGAAAAATGGCACATTTATTAGAAAAAACGAGAAAAATCACATCTATCTTAAAGCGTTCGGAGGAGCAACTACAGGATGAACTTCCCTATAATGCCATTACACGTCAATTAGCCGATATCATCGACTGCAATGCTTGTATCGTCAATAGCAAGGGGCGTTTGTTGGGCTACTTTATGCGCTATAAAACAAACACCGATCGTGTAGAGCAGTTCTTCCAAACAAAGATTTTCCCTGAGGACTATATCCAAGGGGCAAATATGATCTACGATACGGAGGCCAACCTCCCTGTGGAACATGATTTGACTATTTTCCCAACTGAAAGTCGCTCAGACTTCCCAGATGGTTTAACAACTATTGCTCCAATCCACGTTTCTGGGATTCGATTGGGTTCTTTGATTATTTGGCGAAACGACAAGAAATTCGAAGATGAGGATTTGATCCTTGTTGAGATTGCTAGCACTGTGGTTGGTATTCAGCTTTTGAACTTCCAACGTGAAGAAGATGAGAAAAATATCCGCCGTCGCACAGCAGTGACTATGGCGGTCAATACACTATCATATTCTGAATTGCGTGCAGTCTCTGCGATTTTAGCAGAACTAGATGGCAAAGAAGGACAATTGACAGCTTCAGTTATCGCAGATCGCATCGGTATTACTCGTTCAGTGATTGTCAATGCTCTTCGGAAGCTCGAATCAGCAGGGATTATTGAAAGTCGTTCATTGGGTATGAAGGGAACTTATCTAAAAGTTTTAATCCCAGATATTTTTGAAGAAGTGAAAAAGAGGGACTATTAATGGCTAAGGCTTTAATTTCTATTGACTATACAGAAGATTTTGTAGCGGATCATGGAAAATTGACAGCAGGAGATCCTGCTCAAGCAATATCAGAAGCAATCAATCAGGTAACTAGATTAGCATTTGACCGTGGAGATTATATTTTCTTTACCATTGATGCTCATGAGGAAAATGATGTCTTTCATCCAGAAAGTAAACTTTTTCCCCCTCATAATCTGATTGGGACTAGCGGGCGTAATCTATATGGTAAGTTAGCTGAATTTTATCAGGAACAGGCCCAGGATAGTCGTGTTTTCTGGATGGACAAACGTCACTATTCGGCTTTTTCTGGCACAGATTTGGATATCCGTCTGAGAGAGCGTCGCGTGGATACAGTTATCTTAACAGGTGTTCTTACAGATATCTGTGTATTGCATACGGCTATCGATGCCTATAATCTTGGGTATCAGATAGAAGTTGTCAAGCCAGCAGTCGCATCCATTTGGCCTGAAAACCATCAGTTTGCTCTTGGACATTTTAAGAATACATTAGGAGCGAAACTCCTTGATGAAAATCTAGTTGAAATCAAAGAATAATGTATTCAAAAAAACTGAAAAAAATCTGAAAAAAGTGTTGACAAAGTTTGTGAAAGTTGATATACTAGTAAAGTAATCGACGCGGGGATGGCGGAATTGGCAGACGCGCAGGACTAAGGATCCTGTGACCGCTTTAGGTCGTGAGGGTTCAAGTCCCTCTCTCCGCATAGGATAAGAGCTGGCAATTGCTAGCTCTTTTTTTGTTGGAATGCATAGCAGTAAACCTACAGGAGAAGAATACCTTTTTCTTGTAGTTTTTTCTTTCAATTCAAAAAGTGTTATAATATATATAGAAAGTAACTACAAAAAGTCTTTTATGAAGATAATCGAGTAATAGATACTAATAGGTTTAGTTAAAGCCGATATAAAAGTTAGGAAAGGAGAGGTAGATAGTCATATAGTATTTGAAATAAGTATTTCAAAAATGTAAAGGAGGATTACGATGGTTAATGAACTTCAACGAATCATAAGTGCCTTTATTCAAATTCTCTTTATTATTTTACTACCTTCTATCTGGTGGTTTCTGACTGTGAGGGGGAAAGTCCCATTTATAGAATGGATTGGTTTAAAATCTATTAAAAGGGTTAAAGATTCTGATCTGATCTCATGGATAATTGGTGGATTTCTCTTGTTTACCATTTTTTATATGTTTGTCTTTCCTCTTACGAGTGGTCTAGAAACAGCTACTTCATCTTTTTCTGGTATGGGCTATAAGGCTTTACCAAGTATTCTAATTTACAGTATTTTGCAAACATCTTTGCCAGAGGAACTGCTATTTAGAGGATTTCTACTGAAACGAATGGCAAATCACATGCCGTTTGTCTTTGCAAATACGATACAGGCTATCGCTTTTGGATTGCTTCATGGAGTATTATTTGCTTCAGTAGTAAGTTTAGAAGTCACTTTTTTCATTATATTTTTTACTGGAGCAATAGCAGCTTATCTTGGTTTTGTTAATGAAAAGAGAGCTGGAGGGTCCATTTTAACAAGTTGGATCATACATGCACTAGCTAACATCCTGTCTGGTTTAGTTGCTGCATTTTCTCTGTTTTAATCTGAGTGATTTATAAATATAAAGTCAGTAGAAATACTGGCTTATTTTATTTCAGAAATTTTTCTTATTTCATAAACATTTCATATTTGAATATTATAATGGTTTTACAAATATGGAGGT
>CAURIB010000006.1:0-26349 GCA_963524795.1 uncultured Streptococcus sp. | reverse complement strand
CTTCGTGGCGAACTTGCAAGAAACGGATATCTTTGTCTTCAGCCAAAGCGTCCATAAGTGAGCTAAGTGTTCCTGATGGGATACCGTAGATAGTATCTACGCCCCATGTTTTCAATACGTTGAGCATTGCTGCAGATGCAGTAATTTTCCCTTGAGTCATAATGATAACTCTCCTTAAAAGTTAATTTGATGAATAATAAAAGCGCTTTTATATGTTTTTTGAAAACGATTCAGTAAATTTACAATCCTAATTTATCACATTTACTTATAGTTTCATAAGAATGTGCTCAGAAAACTTCATTCTCTATTACAGTACAGTTTGAAAACGTTTTGAAAATCTGTTTTAGAATAGCAAAAAAGCGGTTAAGACCGCCTTTTTAATCGACTTTAGTGAAATTAAGCATGAGAGAACTGATTAGAACAGAGACTGAACTAAAGGCCATGGCTAATCCTGCAAGTTCTGGATTGAGTACCAAACCAAAACCAGAAAACACTCCTGCTGCAATCGGAATACCAATGAGGTTATAGATAGAAGCCCAGAAAAGATTGAGTAGAATACGATTAAAGGTCTTCTTACTCATATCAAAAGCACGTGCCAATCCTAGTAAATTGTTGGTTGTAAGGACAAGATCAGCTGATTCAATGGCAATATCTGTCCCAGAGCCCATGGCAATTCCGACATCGGCTACACTGAGGGCCGGCGCATCATTGATACCATCTCCAACAAAGGCCAATTTGCCATTCTTTTGAAGCTTGTGAATTTCATGAGCCTTTTCCTCTGGCAAGACATTTGCGATCACTTCTTCGATTCCAATTTGCTCTGCAATCGCATGGGCTACTCCAGCATTATCTCCGGTAAGCATGACCGTTCTAAGACCACGTTTTTTCAATTTAGCAATAGCTTCTTTGGCATTTTCCTTAGGGACATCCTGCAAGGCAATTAAGCCTTTTAGTTCACCATCTACTGATAAGAAGACAACTGTTTTCGCTTCTTTCTCAAGCAAATCAAATCGTTCTTGATAATCATGTGGAATAGCAAGATCATCTAAGAGTTTGGCATTTCCAAGCAAGACTTGTTTACTATTAATAATCCCAGTCACACCTTTTCCATGCAAGGCTTGGAAGTTTTCCACTGGGTAAAGGCTAATTCCTAGTTCAGATGCACGATTAACAATAGCTTGAGCTAGCGGGTGTTGAGATACATCTTCCAGTGAAGCAGCCAAACTTAGCACTTCTCTTTCATCACCAATAACATCTGTCACTACTGGCTTCCCTTCGGTCAAGGTTCCTGTCTTATCAAAAACAACCGTTTGGACTTTTTGGATTTCCTGTAAAACTGTACCATTTTTGAGAAGAATCCCCATCTTGGCACTTCGTCCTGTTCCAACCATGAGTGCTGTCGGTGTCGCAAGTCCTAGTGCACAAGGGCAGGCAATAATCAAAACAGCAACTCCGTAGAGAAGTGAAGTCACAAAGCTTTCCCCTAGGAAAACAAACCAGATCCAAAAAGTAAGAAGTCCTAAAATGACAACTGCTGGTACAAAAATCCCAGAAATCCTGTCTGTCAAATCTTGAATAGGAGCACGACTCGTTTGCGCTTTTTTCACAAAGTCCACAATCTGAGCCAACATAGTCTCAGAACCCACTTTTTCAGCTCTAAAGATGATCGTACCACTATTATTGATAGTTGAACCAATGACAGCATCTCCAACTGATTTATCGACTGGAATACTTTCCCCAGTTACCATTGACTCATCAATACTCGTTTCACCTTCTAAGACAATACCATCAACGGCAATTTTTTCACCTGGTCGAACGCGAATGAGGTCCCCAACTTTGACTTGTTCTAGAGGTATTTGAACATAAACATCATCACGCAAAACCTCTGCTGTTTTTGCTTGTAGGTCTAATAATTTTTCGACTGCCTGCGAAGTATTTTTTCGCATTTTTTCCTCAAAAACTGCTCCCAAAAGAATGAAGAAGAGGATAAATGCAGCACTTTCAAAGTAAACGGGCAGACCAGTGAAGAGGGCAACTAAGCTATAGAAATAGGCCACTAGGGTTCCCAGAGCAACCAAGGTATCCATGTTGGAATTGTGCTTTTTAAAACTAGCCCAGGCGCTTCTGATATATGGAACTCCAGCTACCAGCATAATGGGTGTTGTGGCTAAAAAGGTGCCCCAACGCATGACTTGGTGACTAATTCCTCCTGTAGACATCCCAATCATGAGAATCACAAGAGGCACAGTAAAGATACTAGTAATCCAAAAACGTTGTAAAAGACTGAGAGATTTTTTAGTTTTTTCAACAACGGTATAACTCCCCTTTTGCATCTTCATGCCGCATGAAAATTCATGCTCGCCCAGGTCTTGAGGCGTAAAACGAATGACTTTTTCCTCATCTTGAGCGATTGGTTCTAGGATTCCTTCTTCTTCGAAGAGAATCTCCTTATAGCAGTTTGAAGGTGTCACACGATGAAAGGTAATCTCAGCAGGAATTCCTTTTTGTAGTTGAATATGGGCTGGATGGTAGCCTTTGTCTGCTGTAATACGAATTTTTTGAACACCATTTTCAAGACTTGCTTTTACAATTTCAGTCATATCATTCTCCTATTCTACAATCATCTTACCGTGCATCATATTCATGCCACAAGAGAAACCATACTCACCTGCTTCTTCAGGTGTGATTTCAACCACATATTGGTCTCCCATAGGCAGATCTGCATGAACTCCAAAGTCTGGAAAAACGATTTGATCCAAGCAAGGTGAAGGATCTTTTCGATCAAAAATAATACGAGCTGGTTGCGATTTTTTGAGGATAATAGTTCCTGGAGTGTATCCCCCCATGACTTCCACTCGAATCTCCTGATAGCCATTTTTTTGCTGGGCTCTCTTAGCATCTTCTTGCGGTTTTTTGAAAAACCAAAAGAGGATAAAAGCAATCATTCCTAAAACAACAATAGATACAAATAGATTTAACATAGCGTCTCCTTTACATACAATTACATCTTACTTCTGTTACAGCACTTGCTTTTTTCTTAGAAATGACTTCTTCCAAACCTTCCAAGTCGGCTAGGGTAAAGTCACATTCTTCTATCAAATCAGCTAGCAAGAGCTTTATTCTTCGAGAACAAAGCTTGTCTTTGATATCCTGAACCATTAAGCCCCTACTATCATCTAGCGTTAAAAGGGCCGAATAGACAAAGGACTTGCCCTGTTTTTCCCGAGTCAAACATTCTTTCTCCACCAAACGGGCCAAGAGTGTCTGGATCGTGGATTTGGACCAACTGAACCTTTTCTCTAATACTTTTATGAGATCAGTACTAGTCTGTTCTCCCTGCATCCAGATAATCTTCATGACCTGCCATTCTGCATCCGAAATCTGCATTGTTATTCCTCCTAAATCTACATTTGTCAATTACAATTATTACTATACACCTATAATCTACATTTGTCAACCAAAGAAATCACATTTTTAAATTTTATCGCCGCTATAAATATTTTTTATCACCACAATAAAAAATACATATTATCCAAAGCTCTCTTTTAATGCTACAATAACTGTATCATTTTCCTAGATGGGAGGTTCTACTTTTGGATTGGTCCATTGTTGAACAATATCTACCACTCTATCAAAAGGCATTCTTTCTGACCTTGCATATTGCAGTTTGGGGAATTCTAGGTTCTTTTTTGCTGGGACTCATCGTCAGCGTCATCCGGCATTACCGCCTTCCTGTTTTCTCACAGTTAGCAACAGCCTATATAGAATTGTCACGAAATACACCCCTTTTGATACAACTTTTCTTTCTCTACTTCGGTCTACCGCGAATAGGGATTGTTCTTTCTTCAGAAGTCTGTGCAACAGTCGGGCTCATCTTCTTAGGTGGTTCCTACATGGCAGAATCCTTCCGAAGCGGGCTAGAAGCTGTCAGTCAAACCCAGCATGAAATTGGTTTAGCCATTGGCCTCACACCATTTCAGGTCTTTCTCTACGTGGTTCTTCCACAAGCGACAGCGGTTGCGCTACCATCCTTTAGTGCCAATGTTATTTTCCTCATCAAGGAAACTTCTGTCTTTTCAGCAGTTGCCCTTGCTGACCTTATGTACGTTGCTAAGGACTTGATTGGCCTCTACTATGAAACAGATATCGCACTAGCCATGTTGGTAGTTTCTTACCTTATCATGCTTCTACCTATTTCACTAGTCTTTAGCTGGATAGAAAGGAGGCTCCGTCATGCAGGATTCGGGAATGCAAGTACTCTTTCAGGGAAATAATCTCCTAAGGATCTTACAGGGATTGGGCGTCACGATTGGGATTTCTATCCTGTCTGTCCTCTTATCCATGATTTTTGGAACAGTTATGGGAATTATCATGACCTCTCATTCTAGAGTGATTCGCTTCTTAACACGCTTCTATCTAGAATTTATCCGGATCATGCCTCAGCTGGTGCTCCTTTTCATCGTTTACTTTGGTTTAGCTCGAAACTTTAATATCAATATTTCTGGTGAGACTTCTGCTATTATCGTTTTCACCCTCTGGGGAACAGCTGAGATGGGTGACTTAGTTCGTGGAGCTATCACTTCCCTGCCTAAACATCAATTTGAGAGTGGACAAGCACTTGGCTTAACTAAATTTCAACTCTACTACTACATCATCATCCCTCAGGTCTTAAGAAGATTGCTCCCACAAGCCATCAACCTTGTCACTCGGATGATTAAAACGACTTCCTTGGTTGTTTTGATTGGGGTTGTTGAAGTTACCAAAGTTGGACAACAAATTATAGATAGCAATCGTTTGACTATCCCAACCGCTTCCTTTTGGATTTATGGAACCATCCTAGTCTTGTATTTCGCGGTTTGCTTCCCTATTTCCAAACTATCTACTCACTTAGAAAAACATTGGAGGAACTAAATGTCTGAAACTATTTTAGAAATCAAGGAACTAAAAAAATCCTTCGGAGACAATCCTATCCTCCAAGGACTTTCCCTAGATGTTAAAAAGGGGGAAGTGGTCGTCATCCTAGGGCCGTCTGGTTGTGGGAAAAGTACCCTACTTCGTTGCCTCAATGGTTTAGAAAGTATTCAAGGAGGAGATATCCTGCTGGATGGCCAGTCCATCGTTGAAAATAAAAAAGATTTTCACTTGGTTCGCCAAAAAATCGGCATGGTCTTTCAAAGTTATGAACTCTTTCCTCACTTAGATGTCCTTCAAAACCTTATCTTAGGCCCTATCAAGGCTCAAGGACGCGACAAGAAAGAAGTAACAGAAGAAGCCCTACAACTACTAGAACGTGTAGGCTTGTTGGATAAACAACATAGCTTCGCTCGTCAATTATCTGGTGGACAAAAGCAACGGGTAGCGATTGTTCGTGCCCTTCTCATGCATCCAGAAATTATCCTCTTTGACGAGGTAACGGCTTCACTGGATCCAGAAATGGTACGTGAGGTTTTGGAACTTATCAATGACTTGGCTCAAGAAGGGCGTACCATGATTCTAGTAACCCATGAAATGCAGTTTGCCCAAGCCATTGCGGACCGCATCATTTTCCTTGACCAAGGGAAGATTGCTGAAGAAGGAACTGCTCAAGAATTCTTCACAAATCCACAAACCAAACGAGCACAAGAATTTTTAAACGTCTTTGACTTTAGCCAGTTTGGCTCATATCTATAATCAATAAAGGAGATTATTATGAAACTACTTAAACCAATTCTAACTGTTTTTGCCCTAGCATTTGCGCTTATCTTCGTCACAGCTTGTAGTTCAGGCGGAAGCTCTGATGCTTCATCTACTAAGGCAACTGCCAAAGCTCGTACCATTGATGAAATTAAGAAAAGTGGTGAACTTCGAATCGCGGTATTTGGAGACAAGAAACCGTTTGGTTATGTTGACAACGACGGTTCTTACCAAGGTTACGATATCGAACTTGGTAACCAATTAGCACAAGACCTTGGTGTCAAACCGAAATATGTATCAGTGGATGCAGCTAACCGTGCTGAATACTTGATTTCAAACAAAGTTGATATCACCCTGGCTAACTTTACAGTTACTGACGAACGTAAGAAACAAGTTGACTTTGCCCTTCCTTACATGAAAGTTTCTCTCGGTGTTGTGTCACCAAAAGATAAAGTCATCAAGGACGTTAAAGAACTTGAAGGCAAAACCTTAATCGTTACAAAAGGAACGACTGCTGAAACTTACTTTGAGAAAAATCACCCAGAAGTAAAACTCCAAAAATACGATCAATATAGCGATGCTTACCAAGCCCTTCTTGATGGACGAGGAGATGCCTTCTCTACTGACAATACTGAAGTTCTAGCTTGGGCGCTTGAAAATAAAGGATATGAGGTAGGAATTTCTTCTCTAGGTAACCCAGATACCATCGCACCAGCAGTTCAAAAAGGTAACCAAGAACTACTCGACTACATCAACCAAGAAATCGAAAAATTAGGTAAAGAAAACTTCTTCCACAAGGCTTATGAAAAAACACTCCACCCAACCTACGGTGACGCTGCTAAAGCAGATGACCTAGTTGTTGAAGGTGGAAAAGTTGATTAACATCTAATAAATATAACAAAAAGAAATCAGGTAACCCTTAGGGTTACCTGATTTTTATACGATTTATAATCCATGCAATAAAACTACTATTGGAATTATAAATCAAAATGTCCTCACATAGAAAATTTTCATTAAGAAATCATAATACTATTTTACTAAGCCCATCAACTCCTCATAGCTAGAAACTACACCATAAATATATTGATCACTAATCAAACCAGCTTCAGCAAGCGCTCTAAAGTGCGCTTTTGCACAATCGATTTTACCTTTTTCAGATTGTTTTAATTGAAGACTAGACATAGAACCCTTTGTTTCTGCTACAAAATAGATATGCTTTACACTACCTTCTCTAAATGCTATTGCCCAATCAGGGTTGTAATCACCAAGAGGTGTGAAAATTCTAAACTTTCCAGGTAGTTTCACATACACACGAACATCTTCATACTGTTCCAAGGATTCTTTAAACTTACGCTCGATATCTGAATCAACCTTTATAAAGTTATAAATACCTTTTTTCGATTCTAGCAAATGCTCATCTGAAAGTTTCGCAGTTTCTGCATTATCATAGAATAAATCCATACCATATTCATCTTCTAAAATATTGTATTGAATATGCTTGATGATTTGAGCTGCCTTTTGCTCATTAATCAACTTCGATATTTTTAAAATAAATTCTTCTGGATTTTGTCTGAACTTTTCAAACTGATCAACTTGAATTTTACTCAGAATTTCTGCCACTACCTTACGGGTTAGACCTGTATGATCTGCCACTTCTCCTAGCAAATCATACTGAGTAGCGATTTGACTATTTTCAACATACTCCTTTTGTCGATCATTTTCTCCCACATCTAGTTTTAAACCTTCTTTGGTCATTTGACTTGCACTTGCTTGTGTAATATTGTATACCGGCTGACTAACTATTAACTTCTCATTAATATAAGCAACAGACTGCTCTATTAGCTCAGTATCATCAAAAGTAACTTGATAAGCTGTTTTACGATTAATCTGATTCCAAAGTGACAAGAATTCTTTTCGAGCAATATTTTCTTTATTCACTTCCTCAGAAAACTGTACTGTTGTATTGTTTGCATTTTCGATCTCATATTTTCCAGGTTGGTAAATACTCTCTAGGACTTCAATAACTTGTTTCTCATATCCCGGAAGTGTATCTGATAAGTTCAACAGATTATTTTCCTTGGCAGTAAAATATTTTTCAGTAAGTTGACCTTTCTTATCAATATAACCCTGACTGATCAAATCAAACTGAATGGATTCTGCCAGTTCTCTAGTGATTCTGATCCTTTCCCCTGCTTCGTTTTGTATTACTTTATTTTCAAATAAGGCAACATCAACTTTTACAGGACGGTCAGCTAACAACTCTTTCAACTCTGCTTGTAATCCACGCGCAAATTGGTCATAGCTTTCATTGGCAATGACAGTCAATTTATTTATCTCATGGACTTCACTCTGTAAAAAATCCAAATCTTGACGCACACCATCTTGATCCACTGCCAAACGCATACCACGGCCAATTTCTTGTCGTTTTCGAGTCTCTGCTGAAGACTGCTTGAGAGTACAGATTTGAAATACATTGGGATTATCCCAACCTTCTTTTAAGGCTGAATGCGAGAATAGAAAGCGCACAGGTTCCTCAAAACTCAACAAACGTTCCTTATCTTTCATGATCAAATCATAGGCATCTTTATCGTTTGATAAATTGCTTTTCTTATCGCTGGTAGATTTGTAATCCACAAATACCGTCTTATCTGACTTTTTCACTTTATCGACTGAAAAGTAACCCGCATGAACTGCATTGCCATCAAGATGATTTTCCAAATAACGATAATAAGAAGAGGGTTCTTGAGTCTGTATGAACTGTCTAACTTGACTTTCATACTCATCTTCAAAGAT
Organism: uncultured Streptococcus sp.; assembly: GCA_963524795.1. GTDB lineage: Bacteria > Bacillota > Bacilli > Lactobacillales > Streptococcaceae > Streptococcus. Next base: position 17,883 of record CAURIB010000006.1, on the reverse strand, counting down.
TTGAGCATACTCCCCATTGTGAGGATCATTTTGAGCATCATATTGCTTATATTTTGCAACCTCATCAATGAAGAAAAGAGAAAGAACCTTAATTCCACGATTATAAAGTCTACTTTCTTTCTCTAGGTGACTCTTAATGGTCTCACGAATTTGAATTCTTCGCATGCTAGACTCATCCACTTCACCCATGACCTCTCCAACATATAATTCCTGCGTCGCGCCGACCTGTATTTTATTGTCTCTTGCGTTAAATTGACTCAATGTCATACCTTGATAGGAAGATAAATTGCCGGATTCAGCATAAAGATCAAACGGTTCTTCAACGATTCTTGTTTTACGTTTCACTCCCGACTGAGTTCTTACCTCGAACTCTATCTTAGCCTTTGGAGAACCAGATTTCTGAGGAAGGATTTCTTGTAAATACAGATAACTTTGTGTCCCAGTAGTTCCAGCTTGTTCGATAGCCTTCACCGCAATTTTCTTAACTAATTTTTGGTTATAGGCATCCATAGCATCCAGTCGATAAACCATATCATGCTTTTCTTTATGAGTAGCCGAATATCTTAGGGTAAAGAGTGGCTTAAAGTCTTTTAGTCGTTCTTTGGTCTGCTTGCCTTCAACGGACTGGGGCTCATCGATAATCATGATTGGGTTCATTGCTGCTAATACATCAATTGGGCGACGCCAACGGAAACTTTCCTGTTCTGAATGGATCCGTCTGGCATCTTTCCCTTTTGCATTGAAAGCCTGGGAGTTGATGACCATAATTTGAAGATCCGATGAGTTAGCAAAACTATCCAAATCTCCTAAACGTGAAGAATCATAAACAAAATATCTCGGCTGTTTCCCATACTCATCCTGGAAATGAGTTTTCATGATTTCTAAAGATTTAAGAACTCCCTCACGTATGGCAACACTTGGAACAACAATGACAAACTTGAGCCAGCCATAGCGTTTATTTAACTCCATAATGGTACGGATATAGGTATAGGTTTTCCCCGTCCCTGTTTCCATCTCTATAGAAAAATTGTAAGCTGGACGACCTGCAACCGTATCAACCGACAAACTTTCAGAAGGTCGCAATCCAAAACGAGTTTGTACGGCATGAACATTCCTTCTAATTGCTTCCTGGTCCAATTGAATCGGAGCATTTCGATAAGCATCTAATACTAAATCCACCTCATCTGACTTTTGACGACCCGGATCAGCCATATACCTGATTCCAGTTTGTTTGGTCTGGCCTTGAAATAAATCTGCAATAGCACTAACCGCATCTAACTGGAATTGTTGTTTTTTAAATTGTAGTTTCATATTGTACATTTACCTTTCTGAAACCTTCCCAAAGAAATCTATCATTGATTTTCCAAAATTAGATAATACTAACTTATTTCTAGCTTTGAGTTTTGGTACTTTCGATTTTGTTCGAGATTTTATTGGATGAATTCTAGTTTTAGGCTTTTCTAATCGTTCTTGAACCTCAATAATTGCATCTCGGTATTCGGAAATAGCTACATTTATTTTTTCGATATCTTTCCCAACGTCCAATATAAATTGATTCTCAATTAATCCCATTCTTTCTAAATTAGACTTAACAGCTCTCAATTGTTCAGGAGAAATATCTATACTCGTTGTCTCTTCTGGGTTTAAATAATAATAAGAAAATCCACGTTGCATTTCAAATAGCACTTTCAAATCTAATGCAGTAAGAGTAGAAAGAGTATCATAATAAATATAACTAATATCAACATCTATGCTTTGAAATTCTGACAGTCTCACAAAACTACTTGCAAAATACTTTATCTTTTCCTCTTGTTTTTCCTCAACAGTCTTTTCAAGCATATAGGTAAACACTGAATCTATATCTCTCTTAACCTCAATACTCATAACATTGAGATTCCGTTTAATAGCATCAAAATCATCTTGCAACTCAGCTACCAATAGTTCAAGGTTTTTTATTGATCTTGTTAATTTAAAAGTTGAAATAGCATTACCTAAAACCGGAATAGAAGAAAGTCCTAAAGAAAATGTAGTTTCTGTAATTGTAGAAAGTCCTTGATCCTTAATCCACTCTTTCCCCGCATCAATCATAACATCTAAAAACGTTTCAACTAAAGTATCTTTACTGAGTTGACTGATTTCCTGTTTATCCACCCTACACTACCTTCACTTTCGTATTAGGTGATAATTCTTTAAAGATCTCACTTACATTAATTTTATCTGCTGAATTGGCAAATGAACTATCACGGAAAACGGCACGGAGTGGTTGTTCTTTCGCGATGTATCGGATGACTTCTTCCGATATATCATCATCAAAGCAGGCCATAAGAGAACCTTGATCTACATCAAAGACTTCTGCTCCTGATACTTTCTTCGAATCAATCGCTAAGGACAATTCCATCCCCCATGTCAGCATAACTTGGAAGAGCAAATCAAGTCCAGTACGGTCTTCTTTGATATTAGATACACTATCAAAAAGTTCGCCTTGGATAAATTGATCTGGCCGAGCTGAAACATCTTTAAAATTAGAAGAGTCTAGTTTGTAAGCCTTAAATCCAAAGTCCTGCTTGCCAACCAACTCTGGATGTTCTTCCTGAATCTTAGTAACAGCACGACGAATCCGCTCACGTGAAATTTGGTCAATAGTTTCATATCCTGCTTCTTTTGCAGCAGACTTGTCAGCTACTTCCTCATCTAAAGTACACGAGATAAACTTGCGATTGCCTCCATCTTCTGCATTCAGTTGCATGACTGCATCTGCTGTCGTACCAGAACCACCAAAAAAGTCTAAAATAATTGATTCCTTTTTTGAGCCAAGCTCCAAAATATATTTAATCAATCCAACGGGCTTCGGCGTATCAAAAATAATATTATCATTAAAATAATTTTTTATCTCTTTAGTAGCTAATTGATTAGATGGAAGTTCAGACCACCAAGTATTCGCCAGCACTCCATCATTTAATTTATCAGCTAAAAAGACTTTATATCTAGGTTTTCCTGCTCCATTTTTCGGAAATACTATTTTATTTTCTTTTAAAAGTTTATCAAAAGTAGATTTTTTGAATCTCCACTCATCAGTTATTTCAACCCCTGTTGGAGAAACAACTGTATAACGACTTCCGCCTACATTCGTACATGGCATTGTGACATATGCTCCACGAGAATCCCCGTCTGGATTTTTATATGCAGAACTATCTATATTTCCCTTTACTTTATTAAGTACTTCCCCAGGTGACTTTGAATAAATAAGAATATATTCATGAATCGGAGAAATATTCTTTGATAAATTTGCCTGACTGTCCCTACGCTTTCTCACTGCATCCGCTACAAAATTCTCCTCCCCAAATATCTCATCACACATGACTTTTAGGTTCGCTTGTTCATTATCATCTATGGATATAAAGATGACACCTGAATCCTTGAGGAGATTACGTGCTAGACGGAGGCGTGGATACATCATATTGAGCCAGTCTGAGTGATAACGGGCCGAAGTCTTTTCATTTGGTTTTAATCGACTGACTTCTCGTCCTTCTTCATCAAAGAGCTCCATCTCTTCTTTCAGCTCTTGGTCCGTTTTTTGGAACTGATCAGAGTATACAAAGTCTTTCCCTGTATTATAGGGTGGATCGATATAGATCATATCTATTTTTCCAAGATAGGACTCTTGCAAAATTTTCAAAACTTCAAGATTGTCCCCAGTGATGAAGATATTTTCACTCTTATCAAAGTCAACGCTCTCATCAAGGTCTGGTCGCAAGGTTTTAGTTGTTGGTCGTCCAGCTTCTGCGATGGCTTCACGCTTTCCAACCCAGGTAAATTCATAGAACTCTCGCCCATCAACAATTTCCTCTGATAAAAACTGTTTCAGTTTCTCAAAGTCAATTGCAGGGCGAAGTCTTCCGTGTTTATCTCTTTTTTCTGTTAAAACTTCTGGAAAGAGTTGGCCAATTTTTGAAATATTATCTGTGAAAACTTCTTTGGAGCCTACTTTTAAAAGATCGAGGCCGGTATGTTCACCTTTGTATTGTTCTGTAGTCATATGCAACCTTTCTTATAATTTCTTCTGTTTACTTGTCTATAGTGTACAAGTAATCACTATTTTAATTCATGGATTTGTTTGAGAACTGCTTGGTAGTCTTTCTTTATTTCCATCTGCTTTCTCATCGATTTTTCTGTATACATTTGTTTCTTAAGACGTTGAGCTTGCTTCTCCAGTTTTTCTAGTTGTTCCGTCAGCTCAACCGACTCTTTCAAGTTACCACCTAACTTACTTTGAAGCTGGTCTTTCCCTGTTTCCTTAATCAGCATCTCATAGACTTGGTCTAGGTCATTGCCTTCAAATTGGATCTGACAATCTTCTTGTGTACGAAAACGACGTACAATTTTGAAATGCCATCCATCTTTTTCTCGTGCTAGAACTTCCTTGTAATGAATCAAGAGCTCTTCCTTTCCCAAAGGAAACTTAAGAACAAAGACTGTATAAAGACCAAGTCGTTCATCCATTTTTTCTAGCAAACTGGTTGTGAACTCTTGCTGATTGAGGTGAATTTCTAAGACAATGATCTGCTTAACGGTATTTCCCCCAGGAATATTCGTCGTTTGGGAATCTATCTGGTGGGTAATTTGAATGAGTTGAATCTGTTCTCGTAATTCTTGCTTTTCCTGTTTTGTCAGAGCTAGATTATCAAAGAAATCACGATTGCCCTTTTTGTGGGGTCTGTAGATCACATGAGGAGTTGGCAAACAAGTATAATCAGGAAACTGTATCATAATTCTCTCCTTTTAGCAGGGCAAAGAAACAAATCAGTTCAAAGTCATCCATCCCCTCAATGCTGGTATTCATCAAATTAACCGTTCCAAAATTGAAGAGTGCATCCATAGTAGATAGTTGATCTTGTTCCATCAGTTGTTCAATAGCCTGCTGTAATAGCTTGGAATATCCAGACATTTCTTTTCCGTCTTTTGTTTGTCGGTTATACTGATTCACCAGAGATTGCAATGGTTGCGTCTTGCCACGGCATAGACTCCCCAATAGATCTAAAATCTTCTTGCTCTCTTCTGGAGAAACTACTAAATCACCTGCACTATTTACATAGAGAATATAATATGGATGAAGTTGATTCTTCTGATTCTTACCTCTAAGTTCGTCTTTATTTTTTAAAACAAAGATTGCTCCTTCTGCTTCCGTATTCTCAACTGACAAGATGGCTTGCAGTCCTTTTGGTACTTTTTCCAATTCAGGATGGCTGTCGAGATACTTCAGAAGATCCATTCGATAGTCTTCCAATCCTAGATCCATGATGGATATCCCTTCACTCATCTCTTCTAAGTAGACAACTTCATTTCTAAGGCGCTCAAGTTGTTTCTTACGGTAGTTATTGTCTTCTATTTCTTCGCTAGAAAGAACGTTATCATCTGCGGTAGAAGTGAGAACAGATATTTTCATACGTGATTCAACACGAGATTTAAGATCGATGTATTCATCTAACTCGATATTTGGCCAAAAGTTTACAAGCTGAATAAACTTATTCTTACTCCCAATCCGATCCACACGTCCAAAGCGTTGAATGATCCGAACAGGATTCCAATGGATATCATAATTGACCATCATATCTGCATCCTGCAGGTTTTGTCCTTCAGAGATGACATCTGTTGCAATCAAGACATCAATCTCTCTTTGATCATCCGGAAATAGGAGATTCCTATCTTTTGATTGTGGTGAAAAATAAGTCAAAAGAGAATTGAGGTCTCGATGGTTCGTTTTTAGCGTTGTTTCAAATCCTTTTGTGCCAGAAATTTGTGCCGTGTGAAGTCCGTATTTATCTAGTACATATTGGCTAATATGTTTATAGAGATAATTAGTGGTTGTCGCAAAGGCAGAAAAGATAATGAGTTTTTTATTGCCTTCATTGATTGGATGAGTCATTTTTTCATCGATCAACCGATAGAGTGTTTGCAATTTTTTATCTTCTGTAGGAGTGATTTGATCGATCAGTTCTTCTAATTCCAGCAAAATTGCTTGATCTTTCTCTAACTCTAATTTCCAAGTGCGATAGTCCATATCTTTCAAAGCAATTCTATTCTTCTTCCCGATAAAGACATCCAAGTTGCTATCTTCTATATCAAAATCATCTTCATTTAAAACGGGCACTCCAGATAAAGCATCTAGGCCTGTTTGCTCATATGTTGAAATAGCTTTTAAAGTCTCATCCACATACGATTTAACGACATCGATCAAGGTATAACGAAAAGCTGCAACAGAACTTTCTAAGCGTTTAAGCAGATTGATCATCATCAGCTTTTTCATCCCCGACTCACGACCCAGTTGAGTAAGGTTAGCTTTATTCCCTGCTAATACTATTTCGTATTTCTCACGCTTTGAGGGATAGATATAAAGTGAAGGTTGGTAAATGGTTAACTGTAACTGATCTAACAACTGGTATAACTTTTTATAGGTCACATCTAGATCCGACACTGTCAAATCAGGTTCAAAGTTTCTTGGTTTCAGACGTTCTGGAAAATCTCCGATCGCTTTTCGATCATAAAATTCTCGGATGTGTTTACGGCTACGGGCAATCGTCACACTATCCAGAACTTTAAAGAAATCAAAGTCTAAAGTCGATAATAGTTTATCTGTCGTTCGCTCTTCAGCTGGTAAATCTGCCCATTTGTTATAGGCCAACTGAGCATTCCGAAAAATATCATTAATGGACGACTGTGTATCTAATTTTCCATCTATCTGCTCTACATCCCCTTCATAGGCTAAAGCGATTTGATTTTTTAGATCATTAAAGCGATTATTAACTGGAGTGGCTGATAACATCAGTACCTTAGTAGGAACACCTGATTTGATAATTCGATTCATTAATCGGCTGTAACGATTTTCACGTCCCTCCACTTGATCACTTTCGCTGGATCCACCATTACGGAAATTATGAGACTCATCAATAATCACTAAGTCATAATTTTCCCATTTATTTAAGGCAAGATCTATACCATTCGAAATTCCTTTATCTCGACTTAAATCGGTATGATATAAAACATCGTAAATGAGATGACGGTCATAAATAGGGTTGTTGACATAATCATGTCGGTACATGTTCCAGTTGTTTTCTAACTTTTTCGGACATAAAACTAAAATTCGTTTCCCACGATAGGCATAGTAGGTCATGACAGCTAAAGCTGTAAAGGTTTTTCCTAATCCTACCGAATCTGCTAAGATACAGCCGTTATACTTTTCAAGTTTTGAAATGATTGATTTTACTGCATCTTGTTGGAAATCATAAAGAAGATTCCACAGCTTAGTATTTTTATAGCCCACCTGTTCATTTGGGGTATAGTCATCATTGATATCCTCAAGAAATTCGCTAAAGAGGTTATAAAGCATGACATAGTAGAGAAATTCAGGGGAATGTTCTTTATGAGCTAAATTGAGAGTTTCCAAGAACTCTTCTGTCACATCCCGAAAATACTCATCATTTTGCCAGAGACTATCAAATTCATCTAGATAGGATAAACTCAATGGAGCATGGTAGATATGCCGTGTGGTTTTGAACAAAGAAGAATCATAGCCCAATTCTTTTCGATCAAAGTTTTTGAGTCGATCCACAGCGACAGTATCATCATTCGTTTCTATCCGCATACCATTTGGCATCTCATCGGTTTCAATGTTGATAGATTTAAAACAAGCCTTTTTCCTAATCCATTCAGCACATTCTCTAGCAATTGCTTTTTGGGTTAATTCATTCATTAACTTCAGCTCATAACGTCCTCCAAAAATAGACTGCTCTCGTTCTTTTTTGGGGATCGTATATTCACGATATCCAACTCTCGTCTCATCAGTCACAAAGGTTGGATTTGTAAAGATAAATTTCAACTCCTCGATTGTTTCAAGTTCTTCCTTTAACTGTTGAAAGGCAAACATCGAAAACGTTGCAGCAGCAATCTTTACCTTACTTCCGGGTTTTATTTCTTTCTTTAATTCATCTCCTAGACGAATACTCCGATTATCAATCTCCATACAAACCTTCTTCATTCATACATATTTTTTCATAAAAACGCTATCAATATAATTCTATCATAAAAATGAAAAAGAGGCTTGCTATTTCCTACAAGCCTGAGTTTCTATCCTTGCCAATTTTCCTGGTCTTCTTTAAATCGTTTTAAAAGGTCAAGTCCTTCTGGTGTGATGTAGCCTTCTTCTTGGGCTAGGTGGATAAGCTCGCTATAGTTTGAAAGGGTCACCAGTTTGACACCAGCATCCGCAAAGTTCTTATCTGCTTTTGCTAATTGATAGCTGAAGATAGCCACGACACCAAGAACATCCGCTCCTTCGCGTTTGGCAGCTGCAACAGCTTCAAGCACAGAACCACCAGTTGAAATAAGGTCTTCAACAACAACCATCTTTTGCCCTTGGGCTACACGGCCTTCAATTTGGTTGCCTGCTCCGTGGTCTTTTGGTTTGCTACGGATATAGGCAAATGGCAAGTTCATCTTGTCAGCGATGATGGCACCATGCGGAATGCCTGCAGTCGCTGTTCCTGCAATCACTTCTACTTCTGGGAATTCTGCCTTGATGGCTTCCACAAAACCATTTTCAATCAAGTTGCGTGTTTCTGGGTATGCAAGCGTTACACGGTTGTCCGTATAAATCGGTGACTTAATGCCTGATGCCCATGTGAAGGGCTCTTCTGGTTTGAGGTAAACGGCTTGTATTTTCAATAGATGGCTGGCAATATCTTTAGCAAGTGTCATGGTGTGCTCCTTTTTATAGTGTTAAATGAATCGTCTTTTTAAACCCAATCTTGTGTCCATTCTTCTTTGATGGCATGGTAGGCTGCGACTGGATCAGTTGCTTGCGTAATCGGACGACCAACTACGATGTAGTCACTGCCAATCTGGTAAGCTTCTCCTGGGGTTACTACCCGTTTCTGATCCCCTGCTTCTGTCCCTCTTGGGCGAATCCCTGGTGTTAGACAGATAAAGTCTTCATGAGTTGCTTGTTTGATAAGCTTGGCTTCTTGAGCCGAGCAAACGACTCCATCTAGACCCGCTTCAGCTGTTTTCTGGGCATAGTGGATAACCGACTCTTGGAGGCTGGTTTGGATATTTTGACACTCTTGCATTTGTTCCTCCGAGGTTGAGGTTAATTGGGTCACCGCTATGAGAATCCCCTTATCTCCCAATCCTTCACGCGCTGCCTGCATCATCTCAACCCCACCTGCTGCCTGCACATTGGTCATATCAACTCCCAGGTTCGATAAAATTTTCATGGTTGATTTGACTGTATTGGGAATATCATGCAGTTTGAGATCCAAAAAGACACTATGTCCTAATGACTTCAAATAGCGGACAACTTCAGGCCCTACAGCATAGTAGATTTCCATTCCTACTTTGACATAGAGCTTTTCCTCTGCTGGAAATAGGGCTAAGAACTCCTTGGCTTCTTCAAAACTTGGAAAATCCAGAGCTATGACTGGACGACTTTCACGCATGCGTTTCTCCTCTTATCTTTCTTATCAGCCCAGCTTCCGTCAAAAAGACTACAAAAAAGGAACCTGCCAACAGCAAGGTTCCACGAAAAATGGGTAGAATTCACCCTTTCACCGTCTAACCTTAGCTGCCTCTCTGGACTGCTTTAAAGGTTTTTTTCTATTCTATTATTTAAAGCGGGACTTGTCAAGTAAAAACTAGTAATCAAAGGACTTTAAAGCCAAGGCTCACAATCAAGTCGATAGAATGCTCTCAAGCTTAGCGACTCTGTGATTGTTGAGTTGTTTGGTTTTGATTACCCTGTTCCTCTTGTTTTTTCTTTTCTTCCTCCTGCTTTTTCTTCTCCTCTTCTTTGGCCTTGATTCTTTCTTCCTCAAGTGCCTTATCCGCCAAACTATAACTATAGATCCCAACTTCCATATCAATACCGCTTGGTACTGTCAATTGTGGTTTTATCTTACTATAGTAAGGTAATTTCTTCCCTAGTTCTGATAATGGCACCAAAATCTCGTCTGTATCATACATGGTAATCTTGAGAAGATCACTGGTTACACTAGTTGGAGCCAATTCAATCGTTTTGATCGCTTGCTTAATCTCTGGGCTAACATCAGCCAGTTGTTCAATCAAGGTTTTGACTTGCTGCTCATCGTTGAAGAGTACAGATAGATAGGTTTCTGGTAAACTAAGGAGACTGACTGGACTAGTTTCCACCGTCCCACTAGAAAGAATCGGATAATGGTCCTCTCCAGAAACATAATAGGCTACAATCCCGTATTCCTTGACCTGGATGGTGAAATTGGTCGGGAATTGATAGTGAATGCTAGCAGATTCAATCCAGTGATTGGACTTAATCATCTCAGCATGTTTGTCTTTATTGAGAAGTAGACTAAAGGTATAGTCACTATCACGAATTCCTGAAGCCTCTTTGATTTGATCTGCATTGGTCTCTACTGTCCCAGTGACTTCTATGTTTTTCAGAGTTGAGAAGGGCGTCAAGAGATAGATCGAAAAGACCAAGAAAAGCAAACTCGGGATTAGAATCGTAACAGCACGCCAGATATGAACTCTAGGAATAGAAGGCTTGGTAGCCTTTTTCTTGGTTTTAACCTTCTTTTCTTCTACCTTTTCTACTTTTGCTGCTTCTGATTCTTCGGCCTGGTCTTCCACTTGTTCTGCTTCAGCTGCTTCCTCTTCAAGTTCAGACGAGGACTCATCTGCTATAAGCTCCTTCTGCTCTTCGCTATTAGGCTCTACTTCCGTTGCTTCCTCTGTATTTTCGGATATATCTGACTCTTGCTCTTCTTTGGTTTCTTCAGCCTTTTTGCGCAGATACTCTCGGTTTTTCTTCTGCCACTCTGATAAGCTAGTTTCTGCATCAGAAGTTATTGAAACTTCCTTTTTGCCTGAATCTCCCTTGGCTTCTTCTTTAGCTAAGTTGGCCTCTTCTTCAGCCTTTTTTCGAAGATATTCTTGATTTCGTTTTTGCCACTCTGACAATTCCTTGCCTTGAGTTGGCTCTTGTTTCTTATCCTTTGACATCGATTTTCCTTATGATAGATCTTTTTTTAGTAGCTCATAAAAATCTGCCACAGATTTTAATTCATGAGAATTCTTCATCGTGTTCTGGTAGTCTTCTTTGTGGGTCAAAAGCTTGCTTACTTTTTCTTCTAAAGTAGACAAAGTCAAATCGCCTTCTTGCAACTCCTCAGCATAGCCTTTTTTCACAAAGTAAGCCGCATTTTCAATCTGATCTCCACGGCTAGCTTCACGCCCTAGAGGGACAATGACATGCAATTTAGCCATGGCAAGAAGTTCAAAAATAGTATTTGCACCACCACGAGTGATGACTACATCAGCCATATTCATGAGTGGTTGATAGAGTTCCGTCGCATAGTCAACACGGTAGAGATTTGAATTTAGTTCATTTAAGCTAGCATCCCCTGTTAGGTTGATGATATTATAACGACTAGTCAGCTCTTCCTTGTGGTCTGTAACTAATTGGTTAAAGATACGCGCACCAGCAGAACCTCCGACGAAAAGAAGAGTTGGTAGTTTATCATTGAAACAAATTCTGATATCTACCATTTCCTCAGGTTCTTCCATAACTGGACCAGAAACCTTAGTCACTGCTCCAACGTGCTCTACCTTAGTGAGACTAGACGCTTGCTCAAATGTAGAATACATCTTGGTCGCAAACTTATAGGCAATTTTATTGGCCAATCCCATAGAGAGATCAGACTCGTGGATAAAGACTGGTACTCTGCATACTCGCGCTGCAATAACAGGCGGAACAGATACAAATCCACCCTTAGAAAAGAGGGCTTGTGGACGAACTCGAAGCATAATAAAGAGCGATTGAAGAATTCCAAAAGCAACTTTAAAAACATCCCACATATTTTGCCATGAGAAATATCTGCGCAGTTTCCCTGTTGCAATCGAATGGAAGGTCACATCAAGTCCTGATTTAAGGAGTTCATGATGCTCAATTCCATTTTTATCGCCGATATAGTGGACTTCCCAGCCATCTTCGATGAACTTGGGCATTAACAAAAGGTTGAGGGTGACGTGTCCAACCGTTCCCCCACCTGTAAATACTATCTTTTTCATATTACTCTTTTAACTCCGCTACAGTGTTGATGAACAGATCTCCACGCACTTCAAAGTTAGCATACATATCCCAGCTCGCGTTGGCAGGACTGAGGAGAACAACATCTCCTTCTTCTGCAAGTCCAGAAGCCTTACGAGTCGCATCTGCAATATCAGTCGCGTCGACATAAGCCACACCAGCTTTATCCGCTGCACGTTTGACACGTTCTGCAGATTGACCGAGTATGACCATTTTCTTAAGTCCAGTAATATCAGGAACCAATTCGTCAAACTCATTGCCACGGTCCAACCCACCAGCAATCAAGATAACCTTGCTATTGTCAAATCCTGACAAGGCTTTTTGAGTTGCTAAGATATTGGTTGACTTACTATCGTTATAAAATTTAACGCCATTGATTTGATCTACAAACTGGAGACGGTGTTTAACTCCACCAAAGGATGACAAGGTTTCCTTGATGATTTCATTGTCAACGCCACGCAGTTTAGCTACAGCAATGGTTGCAAGAGCATTTTCCACATTGTGGCTACCAGGAACTCCGATTTCATTAGCTGCCATGACTTTTTCACCACGGAAGTAAAGAAGACCATCTTCAAGATAAGCACCGTCAACCTTTTCAAGTGTTGAGAATGGTACTACAGTCGCATTTGTCTTTGTCGCAAGTTCTTTAGCTAATTCCTGGTTGAAGTTCAATACTAGGAAATCAGCCGCTGTCATATTTCTTTGGATATTCCACTTGGCTTCAACGTAGGCTTCAAAAGAACCGTGATAGTCAATATGGGTTGGCATCAGGTTGGTGATAACAGCAATTTCAGGATGGAATTCCTGGATTCCCATTAGTTGGAAAGAGGATAGCTCCATGACAAGAGTATCCTTATCTGTCGCAGTTTGAGCCACTTGACTAGCAGGATATCCGATGTTCCCTGATAAAAGTCCATTTTGCCCCGCAGCAGTCAGAACTTCTCCAATCATGGTTGTGGTCGTTGTCTTACCATTTGAACCAGTAATTCCAACAATGGGTGCATCAGAAATCAAGTAGGCCAACTCAACCTCTGTCAAAACTGGAATGCCTTTTTCTAGAGCTTTTTCAATCATAGGATTGCTATAAGGAATTCCTGGATTTTTTACCATGAGGGCAAAATCTTCATCCAATAATTCCAAAGGATGTCCACCAGTGACAACCTTGATGCCCTCTTCCAAAAGACTTTGCGCAGCTGGATTTTCCTCAAAAGGCTTGCCATCATTCACCGTTACGATGGCTCCTAGCTTGTCCAAGAGACGAGCTGCAGATTCACCAGATTTAGCCAAACCTAGGACTAATACTTTCTTATTTTCAAATTGATCAATTCGTTTCATATCTAGAACTCCATTTCTACTCTTACTATTTTACCATTTTTATGAAAATAAAAAAGCCACAAAGGGCTTTCTTATTTGTTTTTATCCTCTACCAATTATTCTACAGACTTGAGGGCTTCTAACATATCCACCTTTCGGAGATAATGATTGACAAAAATTCCTAGGATGGTCAAAATGACACTGACGGCTAGAACTGGGATGAGATAAACTTCCCAGCCGACCTTTGGTTGAAAACGGAAGGTACCGGGTGCGATCATCTGAATGAGAAATTGATGGAGATAAAAGCCTGATACCAATCCTACAATCATTCCAATTAGTGACAATAGGATGGTTTCCCGATAGATGTAAAGGGTCACTTCTTTGTTATGAAAACCAAGAACCTTGATGGTTGAGAGTTCCCGAATCCGTTCAGCAACATTGATATTGGTCAAATTATAGAGAATCACAATAGCTAGTAGCACCGATACCAGCACCAAAATCGCCATGGTATGATTCAGAGAATTAGCAAAACTTTCAAAGAGTTGAATGGTGGAGGCATTTTGAACGAGGCCACTGACAGCCGCCTGGTCCATAAATTCTCCTGCGACTCTTTCGGTATTGACTTCACTTTTATCCTTGAGTTGGACCAAATAGGTATTCATCTTGGGTGCTTGACCGTATATCTCCTCATAGGTTGCCTGATTCATATAGACAAAATGGCCCACATAGTGCTCGGTAATAGCACCTACTTTAAAGGTTTTCCCATCTATTGTAAAGTTGTCACCAACAGAAACTCCTGCCAACTGGGCTAATTTTTCAGTCAGAACAACTCCGTTAGACAAGCTCAGTTTTTCCACATTTTTTTCTAAATGGACAAAGGGATCCAGGTCATCTTGATCCGTTACCATGATGGTCACGGTTTGAACACCTGCCTTGCCAGCATACTTTTCCTCAACCTGTTTGGAAGTAATTAAACGATAGTTTTCAACTTCATCACTCTGCAATTTTTCTTCTAGCTTGGCCTTCTCAGAATCTGAAGCTCGAGAATTGACAGAGAGAACCATCTGGTATTGTTGCAGATCCTTAAACTGCCTGTCGGCCACGCCAACCACAGAGGATTGAATACCAAGCCCTGCAAAGAGGAGGACTACTGAACCTGCAACCCCAAAAATGGTCATCAGCATGCGTTGTTTGTAACGGAAAATGTTGCGAGCTGTAACTTTTTGGGTAAAGCTCAAATGAGACCAGATAAAGGTTATCCGCTCCAAGAGAATCTTTGAGCCCTTGACTGGTGGCTTAGGTAATAATAATTGTGCTGCTTCTTCATGCAATTCTCTGCGAGATACAAGGTAGGCAGGTAAAACGCTAGCTATTAAGCTTAGTCCCAGAGCCAAGAAACTATAGGTCCAATAGAAATACTGCTGACTCTCACCAACGATCATTCGTTCAGTGATGATATGAGAGATTGTGGGTGCTAAGACATAATGACCAATCAGAATTCCTAGAAGGGTGCCAAGAGTACCAGCAACCAGACCATAAATCACAAACTTAGCAATGATATCCTTGCTATGGTAGCCTAGAGCTTTGAAAATCCCTGCATTGGTCCTTTCCTCGTCTACAAATCGTGTCATGGTGGTAAAGGTAACCATGGCTGCTACGGCATAGAGAACAACTGGGAAGATATTCCCTACGGCACGAATACTCATAGCCGAGTTGCTATACATGAGATAACCTTGGCTAGTAGGAGAACTCTTGCGATTGTAGACATGATAGGTTGGCTCTGTCAGAGCATTGACTTCATCCTGACTGGTCTGCCATTTAGCCTTTTCCTTAGTAAGATCTGTTTCGGCTTGGCTCAGCTTTTCCTGTTCCTGCTTTAGTTGTTCTTTTGCTTCTTCTAACTGACTAGATGCTTGACTTTTTTGTGGTTCTGGTAGTTGGCTCACTTGATTTTCTTGAGCTTGTAGACGCGTTTCGATTTCTTGCAGGCGTTTCTTGCCAGCTGTCAAGTTGGTCTCTGCCTCGTCTAGTTGTTTCTTGCCCTCATCAAGGGACTCTTGGGCATCCTTCTTCATTTTCTCTAGCCGCGCTTGTCCATTATCAGCAACTAGTTCCTTTAAAGTCTCCTCTTCTTCCTCTAGCTTCTTTTCGTAATCACTAGAGAAAGGATTGACATCTGTTAGGCTAGCAAAACGCAAGCGGGCAATCGTGTATACAGAGCTCTTAAAATTTTCTTCAGTTACGACAGCGTAAGCTGCTAGATTTCCATTACCACTGACTGAACTCCCCATATCTGATTTTGAAAAAATATCTGGAGAGTGGACGAAGCCTGTAATGGTATAGCTATCCCGCTTTAATTGAGAATTGCTGCCCTTCTTTTGACTCAAATGAATGACTTGACCAATCTGATAGCGATCTTTCCAAAAATCCGCCAAGGCTAGTTCATCTTCTTTTTCAGGCAAACGACCTTCCGTTACTTGAAATTTTGAAATCTTATCAGTATTTGAAAAGATTCGTATGGCATCTTCACTATTTGCCAGAGTCAAATCTGTCATATAACCAAACTCGACATCTGCTCCCGTATGGTTTTGCAATTCTTCCTGGTCTGCCTGATCTAGACCATAATCTGCTATGACAGTAATATCAGTCAGATTGGCTTTTTGAATATAATCCCATGCTGTTCGCTCCATATTGGGACTGGCTACTTTGAGACCAACCACGGCTAAAGAACCTAACATCATCAGAGTTAGGATGGATATAAACCGTCCCTTTGAACCTGTGAAAGACTGGAGCAGGTCTTTCCAATATGTCTTTCTTTTCATCTCAATACTCCAAATCATCAATATCCTGTGGTTGAGGATTGAGGTCAACACTCTTGACACTGGCATCATGCATCTGAATCACGCGATCAGCTATGGGAGCTAGCGAAGCATTATGAGTCACGATGATAACGGTGGCTCCTTTTTTACGTGACATATCTTGCAGAATCTTCAGAACCTGCTTACCAGTCTGGTAGTCCAAAGCTCCCGTTGGTTCATCACAAAGGAGAATTTTAGGATTTTTAGCCACAGCTCGAGCAATTGAGACCCGTTGTTGCTCACCACCTGATAGCTGGGCTGGAAAGTTATTGAGACGGTGACCTAAGCCTACATCCTTGAGAACCTGCTCAGGATCCAAGGCATCGGCAACAATTTCTGAAGCTAGCTCAACATTTTCCTTAGCAGTCAAGTTAGAAACCAAATTGTAAAACTGAAAGACAAAGCCAACGTCATCTCTACGATAGTTGGTTCTCTGATGAGAAGTGAAATTCGAGATATTGGTTCCATCAATCCAGACTTGCCCTTCATCGTTTGTATCCATACCACCTAGAATATTTAAAACGGTTGACTTCCCTGCACCAGATGCCCCAAGAATAATGACCAGTTCTCCCTTTTCAATCTCGAAGTTGACATCTCGATTTGCTACAATTTCTGTATCACCAGTATGATACCTCTTATAGCTATTTTTCATTTCAATATAAGCCATCCTATCTCCTCCTCTTCTCCTATTTTCATCTTTATTATAACTCTTTTGAGGAGAGAAAGAAAGCTTATCCCTGTAGACTAATAGAGAGATTTTGAAACTGCAAAAAATACTGAAAACTAGTCCTATTGGCTTGCTCACCTTGTTTCTAAGGCAACTCCTCTAGTTTGCTGTTTGCTTTTTGAAGCAGATCTTCTCTTATCTTCTTTTGCACTTGATTCATAAAATAAAAAAGCGAACAAGACCAGATTCTGTTTATCAGAAAACTAGTTTTGTCCGCTTTTTTTGATCGAGATTAGTCTCTTGGTCCAATCTCTATGACTTAGATGCTTTTACATCATCTTATTCGTCGTCTTTTTTCTTTCCCATTGCAAACATACCAAGAAGTGCTCCTACAACACCTGCTGTTGCAAGGGTTGCATTTTCCTTAGTACCTGTTTCAGGGAGGATATTTTGACGACTTGCAGGCGCTTGGTAGGTCTTGTCTTGTGACATAGCAAGAGCTACTTGTGACTGCTCATCTCTGTATGCTGGTGTTTCACCTGTAGTTGGGGCTGAACCATTCACACGTCCAGTAAATTCTGGAACTTGGTGGGTAGTTCCTTCTGAACCATTTACATGACCAGTGAACTCTGGAACTTCATGAACAGCAGCTTCTGCTCCATTGACACCACCTGTAAATTCTGGAACTTCTAATACTGGTGCTGGAATCTTGTCTGCTTCTACCGTAGCTTCAGTATATTCAGGTACTTCATGAACAGCAGCTTCTGCTCCATTGACACTGCCTGTGAATTCTGGGGCTACTTCTTGAACAGCTGCTTCTTCACCATTCACTCCGCCAGTAAACTCTGGGACTTCATGAATAGCTGCTTCACCTGCTGTGCCAATTGCTCCTGTGTATTCTGGAACTTCATGAACAGCTACTTCGACTG
>CAURIB010000005.1:0-27783 GCA_963524795.1 uncultured Streptococcus sp. | reverse complement strand
CAAGTTGTGTGGTACTAAATGACTTGAGTGACTTTAGAATATAGGAAAAAAGCAATGCTTAAACTAATTAAAATTTTTAATTCTAGTATTTTAGGATATTGGTATATTCCGGAAAACCGTGACCCAGGTATGATTGAGATTGATGAGCAGACTGGTGAAGTTACAGTTGTCATCGAGTCGAATTATGATAAAGAACTAGGTTATCCTTATTATGCAAACAAGACTCGTGGAGCAGTGAAGCAGATGTGGGATAGAGGAGAATTACCAAGCGAGAAATCATTTACCTGGTGGTAATTTTAAGAGATAACAAAAAGTGATTAAATGATGTTAAATAATGAACTACATGACTATAACAAACCAGACTCATCCGATGAAACAGATGAACTCATTACTTCGGAGTCCAATCTTGAAGGGTACAGTGATTTTTACAAAGATAGTGAAGAGTCAAAAGTTTGGTGGATTGATAAAATAGGTGTTATAGGAGAGTTTCTGTTCAGCTTTGATAAGAAAAAAATTTATAACCTTTTTCTTGATTATCCTCACAATATGACGGAAGAAGAAGTTAGAATTTTTGATAGCGAAAATTCGTTTTGGAGAGATTTTTTCTCAGATAGAAAGTCATAAACTATACATTTATTTGTAAGAATTGAATGATATGACTGAAAAAGATTATATACAATAGTAAACATGCTTAGATACATATAGACTATTTTTGATGTTCAGTCGCCTCTCTCATAATTTATTTTTGATGGATACTGTGAAATAATTAAGATACGAAGGATAGAGGTTGAGAATCTGTCACCAACGCGCTACTTAGTTAGTGGATCGAGAAATGCAGGAGCCTCGACAGTCCTGCCTATCCTTGCAAATAAATCAGCCCTTGGAAAAAATCTAAGGGCTTTTAGGTTAGTTAATTTTTTTAATAATTTCAACATTTAAAATTTCATTTTCAAACAATCTCATCCATCGTAAACCTGTTTTAACAGATAAAGCATCGTACTCTTCATCAAAAGTATCCTTATCTTCAAAAAGACAAATTCCCTCAAAGGTCTGGTTATCAACGTCTGTAATCGTTACAACTCTATTGTTAAACTTTCTAAGTTCCATTTTTCTGTTCCTGATTTTGTAGTACTATAGTTTGTTATATTATTGGAATCCCCTTAAGGTAAGCTTCCTTAGCTTTTGCTAGTGTCATCTTATTGGGGCCTCCATCAATGTTGGTTTCACCCGTATTTTGCCAATTACAATGATCACAAATGTCATAAACGGCAGTCAATGTTCCGCAAACTGGACAATGTACATATTCTTCATCATTAATCATTACTAAGTTTTCTTTACCAGTCTTATTCATAATTATTTACTCCTAATTAATGTTTTAAAATAGTGAAACCAGAAATATTAATTGGCTAGAACTAAATGCTTTTAAATTAAATGCTCTTATCTTTCTAAACTTTCCTGAGATAGGCCTTCTTAGCTTCTGCAAGAGTTATAGTATCATTATACTTCAATATTGGAGCTATTGCTAATGATTGAGAGAGTTTTCTGGATATGCTATACTACTAGTAGGTATTAAAAAGCACGTTTGACCGTGCTCGTTTCTTGACTACTGAACTCGTCAATATTACATTACGCCCTTTTTAGGGCTCTTTTTTGTGGATTTTTTTAGGAACTTTCAAGAAAAGCTAAAGCGATTTAATGCCAAAATATTTTTAAAGAAACTCAGTATTTTCAAGGGCTGAGCCCTAAAAATTTGACTTATAGAGTCTTAAATGATAGTATAGTCAAAGATAGTCAAGGTTTAAAGAGAGGTGGGTTTGTTATGAGACTTAAAAATACATCAGATCATATTGAGGCCTACATCAAGGCAATTTTAGATCAATCTGGTATTGTGGAGTTGCAACGTAGTCAGTTGGCAGATACTTTCCAGGTTGTTCCTAGTCAGATTAACTATGTGATTAAGACTCGTTTTACAGAAAGCAGGGGATACTTGGTTGAAAGTAAGCGTGGTGGTGGTGGCTACATTCGTATAGGACGGATTGAATTCTCAAACCACCATGAAATGCTCCGCGATTTACTGTATTCGGTGGGCGAAGAAGTCAGCCTAGTTATCTTTGAAGATGTTTTAAGACTCTTGTTTGAACAGGATTTAGTGACTCGTCAGGAGATGAATCTATTACTAGCACTGGCGACAGACCGAGTTTTAGGTGAGGATGCCAATCTTATCCGTGCCAATATGCTCCGACAGTTATTACAAGAGGTAGATAGAAAAGGAAAATAGAACTAAATGAAATATTCAAAAGCATTGAAAGAATGTATAGACAGTGCCTTTCTGGTCGCAAGTCATTTTGGGGCAGAATACCTAGAGTCTTGGCACCTATTGATTGCTATGACCAATCATAGTTATAGTGTAGCTGGGGCAACTTTAAACGAATTTCCCTATGAGATTGATCGTCTGGAGGAAGTTGCTGTAGAGCTGACTGAAACAAAGTATAGCGATAAGGAAAATTATCAGGAGTTGCCTTTTTCACACCGTTTGAAGGTATTGTTGTTGGAAGCAGAGCATGTAGCTTCTGTTGTGCATGCCAAGGTTTTAGGAACAGAGCACGTACTTTATGCTATCTTACATGATGGCAATGCCTTGGCTACTCGCATTCTAGAAAAAGCGGGATTTTCTTACGAAGATCAGAAGGATCAGGTCAAGATTGCTGGACTTCGTCGTAGTCTTGAAGCGCGTGCTGGTTGGACTAGAGATGATTTGAAGGCCCTTCGTCAACGCCATCGTACGGTAGCGGACAAGCAAAATTCTATGGCTAATATGATGGGTATGCCTCAGACACCAAGTGGAGGTTTGGAAGATTATACGCATGATCTTACAGAGCAAGCTCGCTCAGGTAAATTGGAACCAGTCATCGGGCGTGACCAAGAAATCTCTCGTATGATTCAAATCTTGAGTCGTAAGACCAAAAATAATCCAGTTCTAGTTGGAGATGCAGGTGTCGGTAAAACAGCGTTGGCACTTGGCCTTGCACAACGTATTGCCAATGGAGATGTGCCAGATGAAATGGCAAAGATGCGAGTTTTAGAGCTTGATTTGATGAATGTGGTTGCGGGGACTCGCTTCCGTGGAGACTTTGAAGAACGTATGAACAATATCATCAAAGATATTGAGGAAGATGGCAAGGTCATCCTCTTTATCGATGAGCTTCATACCATTATGGGTTCAGGTAGTGGGATAGATTCGACCTTGGATGCGGCCAATATCCTAAAACCTGCCTTGGCGCGTGGAACTCTGAGAACTGTCGGTGCGACCACTCAGGAAGAGTATCAAAAGCACATTGAAAAAGACGCAGCCCTTTCTCGTCGTTTTGCTAAAGTGATGATTGAGGAGCCAAGTTTAGCAGATAGTATGGCTATTTTGCAGGGCTTGAAAGCAACTTATGAGAAGCACCACCATGTCCAAATTACAGACGATGCTGTCGAAACAGCTGTCAAAATGGCACATCGTTATTTGACGAGTCGTCATTTGCCAGACTCAGCAATCGATCTTTTGGATGAAGCGGCAGCAACAGTGCAAAATAAATCGAAACACGCCAAACAAGAAGAGTCTGGCTTAACAGCTGCTGATAAGGCCTTGATGGACGGGAAATGGAAGCAAGCAGCTCAACTCATTGCAAAAGAACAGGAAGTACCTGTTTATAAAGATGTAGTAGAAGAATCTGATATTTTGACCACCTTGAGTCGCTTATCAGGAATTCCAGTTCAAAAATTAACGCAAACGGATGCCAAGAAGTATCTCAACCTTGAAGCTGAACTGCATAAACGTGTGATCGGACAGGAACAGGCTGTATCTAGCATCAGTCGTGCTATTCGCCGTAATCAATCTGGTATTCGTAGTCATAAACGTCCAATCGGATCCTTCATGTTCCTAGGACCAACAGGTGTTGGTAAGACCGAATTGGCCAAGGCCTTGGCAGAAGTCCTCTTTGATGACGAATCAGCCCTTATCCGTTTTGACATGAGTGAGTATATGGAGAAATTTGCAGCTAGCCGTCTCAACGGAGCTCCTCCGGGTTATGTAGGCTACGAAGAAGGCGGAGAGTTGACCGAGAAGGTTCGCAATAAACCATATTCAGTCTTGCTCTTTGACGAGGTAGAAAAGGCTCACCCAGATATCTTTAATGTACTCTTGCAAGTCTTGGATGATGGTGTCTTGACAGATAGTAAAGGTCGTAAGGTTGACTTCTCTAACACCATCATTATCATGACATCAAACCTTGGTGCGACAGCTCTTCGTGATGATAAAACAGTTGGATTTGGAGCTAAGAATATTCGTTTTGATCAAGAAAATATGGAAAAACGGATGTTTGAAGAGTTGAAAAAGGCTTATCGTCCAGAGTTTATCAACCGTATTGATGAGAAGGTAGTCTTCCATAGCTTGTCAAGTCAAGATATGCAAGAAGTAGTTAAGATTATGGTCAAACCATTGATTGCAAGCCTAGCAGAGAAAGGAATTGACTTGAAATTCCAAGCATCTGCCCTAAAACTTCTAGCTCAGCAAGGCTATGATCCAGAGATGGGGGCTCGTCCACTTCGTAGAACTTTGCAAACGGAAGTAGAAGACAAGCTAGCAGAGCTTCTCCTTAAAGGTGAATTGGAAGCTGGCAAGACTCTGAAAATTGGTGTCAAAGCTGGTCAATTAAAATTTGAGATTGTTTAAAAATGTGAGGTTGGAACAGATTGTTTCAGCCTCTTTTTTGAAAAGTTGTTGCCCAAATAGCTACTTGGATTGTGGATTTGTTTTGAGGATTTCAAAACAAAATTCTCCTGATCAGGTTTTGCATATCAAGTAAAAAAATCTTATCATGTAACAATGTTTTTATAAAAAATAATAAAAAAGTGTTGACAAAGACGGGAAGATGAATTATAATACAAAATATAAAAAGTTATAAAAAGGTTGAACAGATATGAAAAAGAGTATAGCGGTGGTTTTTGGCACCTTTGCTCCCTTACATCAAGGGCATATTGATTTAATCCAAAGAGCAAAACGTCAATGTGATGCTGTATGGGTGGTAGTTTCAGGTTATAAGGGAGATCGTGGTGAACAGGTGGGGCTTACACTACAAAAGAGATTTCGCTATATTCGTGAAGCTTTTCGAGATGATGAGTTGACCTCTGTTTGTAAACTTGACGAAAGCAATATTCCACGCTATCCAATGGGCTGGCAGGAATGGTTGGATCAGATGTTGCAGGCCATTTCCTATGACCAGACTGGTGAGGAACTAATCTTTTTTGTAGGAGAGTCCGAATACCAACAAGAATTGTCAGAACGTGGTTTTGAGACTGTTTTGCAGGAAAGAAAATTTGGAATTTCGGCTACCATGATTCGAGAAAATCCAAGTAAATATTGGAAATATATCGCTCAACCATTCCGCCGTCAGTTTACGAAAAAAGTGTTGATTATGGGAAGTGCTAGTAATGGGAAAACAACTCTAGCCAAGGATTTAGCTCGCTTCTATGATGCGCCAGTAAGTCTGGAATATGCTCGTGAGTATCAGATAAAAAATAATGTCCGAGATGATGAGCTTACCCCAAAAGACTATTATTACCTTCTATTGGGGCAATATGATCAAACTTCCAAGTTAATCGATAGCAATGCCAATCGAGGCCTGGTCATTGCAGATACCAATTCACTAGTAACCAAGGGCTACTACGATTACTACATGGAAAGCGAAGAGCAGGGGGATTTGTCCGTAGAGACCTTTGATAATCTCTTTGTTTCCATCTTAGCCAAGGAAAAGTGGGATTTAATCCTCTTTGTGCAACCTGTCGGCTCTTATGTCAATGATGGTTTTCGAGACATGACCATGGCAGAAGACCATATCCGTCATAGTTTTTCTCAGCATTTGGATATGATGAGGGAGCAATATCTGGCTACTATCCCTCATGTTTATCTAGCTGATGACTATTTAGGAAATTATGAAGCAGCAAAAGTAGCTATCGATGCCATTTACCAAGCAGATTAGGAGAAGAAAATGAAAAAAATAACTGAAAAAATTACTCGATTTATCGCAAACTTTAAAAATGTTCACGCAGAAGCTCGTAAAATTGGTTTTGCAGGAGTTATGCGTTTGCTTTGGAAAGACCTCTTTGTGGGACGCAGTCTTTTCCAGTGGCTCTATTTGATTGCTTTATCAAGTGTCCCTCTTATTCTGGAGTTTACACAAAACACGGAAAGTCATGATTGGGTTGGTCTTTTGGCCTCTTGGACAGGGATTGTCTGCGTTATCTTGGTAGCTGAAGGTCGGGCAAGCAACTACCTTTTTGGAGCTATTAACTCTGCTATCTACTTGGTATTGGCCATGGATGCTACTTTCTATGGCGAAGTTTTGACCACAGTTTATTTCTTTGTCATGCAACCGATTGGTCTCTATGCTTGGCTGTCCAACCGTATCAATGATCAAGGAAAAGCAGAAGAATCTCATTTTGAAGCTAAGAAATTATCTGTTTTTGACTGGCTCAAGTACTTAGCCTTGACTGCTATCATTTGGATTGGTATGGGCTTGGCATACCAAAGTATCCATAGTGCTCGCCCTTTCCGTGATAGTGTTACCGATGCGACCAATGGTGTCGGTCAGCTCTTGATGACACGTCTCTATCGTGAGCAATGGATTTTCTGGATTGCAACCAATCTCTTTAGTATCTATCTCTGGTGGGGTGAAAATATCCATATCCAAGGTATGTACTGGGTTTACACCATCAATAGTTTAGTCGGTTGGTATCAATGGACAAAAGCTGTCAGGGAGGGATAAGATGACTGAAACGATAATCCCGGCTGGAATGACAGAGAGAGAATATTTTGAGATTCATGCGACTGAGAAGGAATTTTTAGACTGGTACTGCAAACAGGATCTTCCTCAGTATGAAAAACCGAGCGTGACGGTGGATATGGTAGCTTATTGCTTTGTGGAAGGGAAAATCAAACTCTTGCTAATTCGTCGCAAGGCCCATCCTTATCAAAACTGTTTGGCTTTGGTCGGTGGTTTTATGGATAAGAGTGAAGATGCAAGGCATGCTTGTCAGCGTGAGGTGCGAGAGGAGGTTAACCTCGACCTTCCTTTGGAAAAAATCGAGCAGTTGATGACAGTGTCTACCCCAGGTCGTGATCCGCGGGGTTGGACGGTTACTATCGCTCATTTGGTGTATCTACCTAGCCGCGCACTTGATCTCGTTCAAGCTGGAGATGATGCCAAGGATGTGGTTTTTGTTGATGTTGATTTTCAGACGGGCAAGTGCTTCCTAGAGGGACTAGAGTTGGAGGAGCACGCCTTCGCCTTTGACCATTATGCCATTATCCAAGAGTCTATTAAACGAATCCAAGGGCGTCTTGACTGGAATCCGACCTTCCTCTATCTGTTAGAGGAGGAGTTCACTGTCTATGAAGGAACCGAATTGGTCAATCTTATCAACCCAGGACGACCAATCGTCAGCAATAACTTTCTCGTAAAATACGGAGAGTATGTAGAAGAAGTTGGGCTCAAACGAGTGCCTAAAAAGAAACCAAGAAAAACCTATCGATTGAAATAAAAAGCTTTGGAACAGAAACCGATAGATCAAGTCTCGGTTTCCTAGTCTTGGTCTTGGGATGTTTCAATAAATCCGGTGGATGGTTGAGCTTGAGAATAGAGAAAATAAAGTTTGTGTTAAAAGTCAATTTAGCTATCGTATCAAAGGTTTATTATTCATAAAAAATTGAGGTCGGGATTTTGTCCCGACCTCTTTTTGATAATATTTGACAGCTTTACTAATTAAGGATGTTTATCTGTCTTTGAATTGCTCATGATTCGAATGAATAAATCCTTGTATTTATATTTTAAATAGGTTTCGTGTAAATACAATAAAGCCACGTAGACAATCATGAAAATGGCAGTTAAGTAGAACAAATCAAATGTTGTTTGAGCGTAATGAGTAGCACCCTCATAAGAACAGAAAGCAGCTAAAATCACCCAAGGGAGATACTTGTAATAGTTGCTTAACATAAGCCTACACCTCCAATATCCTATCTCAATTTTATTATAGCCCTTCAAGAAAAAAATGCAAGCGATTACACTTGTAAAATATAGTATTTTTAGTAGGAAAAATTTTCCTGTTTTTTTAATTCTTTACGAATAAAAGATATAGGAGGGATAAGGAAATAAATGTACTAAAAAATAATTCTAAAAAATTTTAGATAAGTAGTTGACAAATTTCAAAACAAATATTACAATAATGTTACAAATATATTTCTTAACATTTCAAAAGTGTTACAAAAGGAGCATAACATGAAAACTAAAACTTCTATCAAATTGATGGCCGCAACTGTACTCGCTTCAACATTGTTATTGGGGGCTTGTGGTAATAAGAAAGAAAATACCACAAGCGATAGTTCTAGCAAGACAACACAAGCATCTTCTAGTTCTAAGGCAAGTTCTTCAAGTAAAGAGAACAAGACTCAGAAATCCTCAAGTTCAACTTCATCAGAAAAAGCTAAGACCTCCTCTTCTGACCAGTCAGCAACTACTGCAAATCAATCCCCAACAACACCAGCACCAGCACAAGAAACAAGACAGAGCCAAGAAGCTTCTAACCAACAGGCATCTTCGCAAACTCCCTCAAATCAACAAGGTTCTCAAGCACAGACTAGTCAGTCGACTTATGATCCAACTACTGACCGCAAACTTCAAGATAAGCAAGCAGAACACAACAAACGTTACAAGGGTGTTCTAACCATGGTTGATGGAGATTTCTCTGCTGCAGCTGGCAACTGGAAGGGGGCTAATGGCGAGACTATCACTGTTTCATCAGGTGGTCAATTTACAGTAGAATCTAGTGATGGTAAGAAAGAAAACTACTCTATCCAAGGCTATGCCTATACCCTTGATGATGGTAAATATAATGCCAAAATTGGTGGTGGAAAAATCATCCAAATTACAACAGGCGCAGATGGAACTGTATCTAGCGTTGCTTTGATTCAACCATAGTCTTGAGTACTTTTAATTGCCCCCTAAAAACAAGAAACCCGTAGCTATTGAAGTTACGGGTTTTCATCTTGGTTGTTAAGCCTTATCTAATTGCAAGAGAGCTTCAATCTCGGCTAGTGTGCTTGCTTGTGAAATGGCTCCACGAAGTTTAGCTGCACCTGATGTTCCACGGAGGTAGTGTGGGGCTAGACCACGGAATTCACGGACTGCAACCTTTTCTCCCTTGAGGTTAATCAAGCGTTTCAAGTGCTCGTAGGCAATTTTCATCTTGTCTTCGAAGGTCAGATCAGGAAGGATTTCTCCAGTTTCAAAGTAGTGGTTGATCTGGTTGAAGAGATAGGGATTACCCATGGCTGCGCGTCCAATCATAACGGCATCAGCACCGACTTCTTCGATGCGTTGTTTGGCTTCTTGAACAGTGCGAATGTCACCGTTAGCGATAAATGGAATTTTTGTCAGAGCTTGTGCAACCTTGTGAAGGGTCTCGAGGTCAGCGTGACCAGTATACATTTGCTCACGGGTACGACCGTGCATAGCGAGTGCAGAAACACCTGCAGCTTCAGCAGCGAGGGCATTTTCTACTGCAAGAGACGGGTCAGACCAACCTGTACGCATTTTGACAGTGAGGGGGATATCAAGGACAGATTGTACCTTGTTGATGATAGAGTAAATTTTATCTGGGTCCTTGAGCCACATAGCTCCAGCTTCGTTCTTCACGATTTTGTTAACTGGACAGCCCATGTTGATATCGACGATATCGGTCTTGGTGTTTTCTTGGATGAATTCTGCTGCGCGTACGAGGCTGTCTTCATCGCTACCAAAAAGTTGGATAGAAACTGGGCTTTCGCCCTCATCGATATGAAGCATGTGAAGAGTTTTTTCGTTGTTGTATTGGATTCCCTTGTCAGAGACCATTTCCATGACAACAAGGCCTGCCCCAAGTTCTTTAGCAATGGTGCGGAAGGCTGAGTTGGTTACACCAGCCATAGGCGCTAAAACGGTACGATTGGGAATCTCAACATTACCAATCATAAAAGGTGTATTAAGATTTGTCACGAATGAGTTCCTCCAGGTCGTTTTCATCAAAATTATAAGTAGTTTGGCAGAATTGACAAGTGATTTCTGCCCCGTGGTCTTCGTCCTTCATTTCCTGCAAGTCTGAGCTTGGCAGACTAGAAAGAGCCTTCATAAAACGTTCTTTGCTGCAGTCGCATTGGAAACGGATTTCTTCTTCAGAAAGACGCTTGTAGGCCTCGTCCCCGTAGATAGCTTTGAGGAGGGCTTCGATATGGTCTTCACTTTCCAGAAGGGCTGAGATAGCTGGCATTGCTTGGATGCGTTTTTCAAAGCGAGCAATCTCTTCTTCCTTGGCTCCTGGCAAGACTTGAACTAGGAAACCACCTGCAACCTTGACCTTATCTTCCTCGTCCAAAAGGACATTGAGGCCGACTGCTGAAGGGGTTTGTTGGCTTTCAGTAAGGTAATAGGCCAAGTCTTCACCGATTTCCCCAGAAATGAGAGGAGTCATGGAGTTGTAAGGATTTCCAGTGCCGTAGTCTGTGATAACGAGAAATTGACCATTGCCGACAAAAGGTCCGACTAGAACTTCACCAGTTGCAGTCTTTTTGATGTCAACACCAGGATTTTGAACGTAACCTTTGACGTTCCCCTTGGTATCAGCTACGGTGATGATGGCTCCTAGAGAGCTAGTTCCAAGAACTTTAACCGTTAGCTTGGTATTTCCTTTTTCATTGGCTGCGAGAATCTGGCTGGCGATAAGGGTGCGGCCAAGTGCAACAGTTGAGCTAGCTTGAGTTTGATGTTTTTCTTGAGCAGTGCGGACGGTTTCAGTGCTATCAAGAACATAAGCACGAAAGGCCCCGCTTTCTGATATAGTTTTAATAATTTTATCCATAGCTACTATTTTAGCATAAAAATGCCCAAAGGGGGAGTGCTGTGTTTGAATAGTAGTGAGGGTTATTCTGGCATTTTTTATATTATGTTCTGCTTGAAGGAGAAAATGTAAGGGGTAACGAATATATTTAGGAGACTTGATGGGAACAGCTGAGTCAAGTTAATTTTTTACTCTTGAATTTTATATATTTTGTAAATAATCTTGTCTCGTTATTGGGATTCAGTGGTGGGAGTCATTTGGATTTTTTATTTTAGGAAATTGGATAATAGAAGTATATAGTTTTTAAATTATGATATAATGAATAAAGTTAACTATCCTTGATAATATGATAGGAACTAATCCTAAAATAACAAATCATTAGATGAGAAAAAGAGAAAAGAGAAAAGGAGTCCATCTGGTATGAATTATTTTGAGGGGAATGAGTTTTTCCTTCTATTGTTTGTGGTTTTACTGATTAGCTTTGTTTTAAACTATTTTGGCAAGCGTAAGGATTATTATATCTTAAGTCTGTCAATTTTATTTGCAGGAGCCATCTATGGTAAGAGTAAAGCCATGGTTGTTTATCTATTGGCTTTCATCATCTACCAATATGTCCTAGTTTTCATAGCACAAAGAATGGAATCAAAACGGTTAAAACCTCTAGTTATATTATCCATTTTACCTTTAGTGGTCAATAAAGTCTTTGCCATAACTCAGCTACATTTGTTGTCTTTTATTGGGATTTCTTATATGTCCTTTAAAACTATCCAAATCATGCTGGAAATATCGGATGGTTTAATCAAAGAAAAAATCAGTGTAAAAGATTATCTTCAGTTTCTACTCTTTTTCCCTACAGTTAGTTCGGGACCAATCGATCGTAGCAGAAGATTTCTAAAAGAGATCAATGAAGTCATGCCTAGAAAAGACTACCTAGAGTTAGCAGGTGATGGTATTTATCGCATTGTTCTAGGCCTTCTCTACAAGGTGGTTCTATCAACCTATGTTTACCAGATGCTACTTGCTCTAAGCAATACTGGTACAGTTGTCTACTCACTCAAATATATGTACTTGTATACATTCTATCTGTTCTTTGACTTTGCGGGTTATAGTTTGATGGCTGTTGGGAGCAGTAATATTTTGGGCATTCAGACACCGATGAATTTCAATAAACCTTTCTTGAGTGTTGATATCAAGGATTTCTGGACTAGATGGCACATTACCTTGTCAACTTGGTTGAGAGATTTTGTATTTTCAAGAGTTTTGATGCAGGTTATCAGAAAAAAATGGTTTAAGAATAGATTACACAATGCAGCCTATGCCTATATGGTCAATATGTTGGTTATGGGATTTTGGCATGGAATTAGTGTTAGCTACATCGCTTATGGTTTTTACCATGGAATCTTGATGTCTGGATTTGAAATTTATCAAAAGAAAAGTACTTTTTATAAGAAACATAAAAATAAAACTTGGTACAAGCTAATAAGTTGGTTTGTGACCATGAATTTAGTTATGGTTGGTTTCTTTATCTTTTCAGGTGAACCTTATAAGATAATCAGGACAATTTTAAGTAGATAAAGAAATTTAAAGAAATCTGCTAAATCAAGGAGATTGGACAAAACGAGATGATTAAGTTAAAAGCATTTTTACTATCGCTTGTGCTCGTAATTGCGACACTTGCCCTTTTAAATGTGACATATGTTAAGAAGGTTGATGATTATTATAAAGTCAAGGACAATAGTATTCGCTACAGCACTTCTTATGAAAAGTATAAAAGTAGAGATATTCTAACAAGTAATATCACTCCCAATACACTAGTTCTACTGGGTTCCTCAGAGTTAGTCGCGACGATAAATGAAGATTACCATCCCAATAAAATTTTTAACTACAATGATTTTAATATTATGCAGATAGGAACCAGTTATTCTCAAAATATCATTCAAGCTACAACCTTGGGCTCGATTGAAGGAGCTATGAGTAAGCGAAAAGTAGCCATCGTAGAGTCTGTTCAATGGTTTGAAAAGGATGGAACCCATCAAGATGCTTTTTTAAATAAGGCTTCTCAGGAACATATTTTCCACATGCTAGATAACGAGAAAATCAGTAAGGAAACCAAAGAAAAACTGATTAATCGCATTATTGAGATTACCAAAGGAAACAAACAACAAAATGATATCTATAAAAAGTATAAAAGCTATTTTATAGAAGGAAAAGGGACAATCATTGATAAAAAATTGTTGGAACTTGACAATGCCGTTTATTCTTTTAAGCTTAAACGAAAATTCTATGAAAATCATGCCAAATCAGACTATCCTGCATTAGGAGATAAAACACCTGCCTATAATTGGGAACAGATGACAGAGCAATTTGTAGCAGAAGTTAAAAAGAAAACAGATAACAATGATTATGCTGTGGATAATAACTACTACAATACCTACTTGAGAGACCGCTATGCTTCGTTGAAAGATTCTAACAAAGACTTGAGCTACCTGGAGTCACCAGAGTATTCAGATATGGAACTCTTCTTGACAGTTGCTAAGGAATTGGGAATTGAAGTTGAAGTCATTATCTTTCCTGTAAATGGTAAATGGAATGATTACACAGGTGTTTCACGAGAAATGCGTGAAGAAACTTACAAAAAAATAGAAAATGTTGCCAAAAACCACGGTGCTACTGTGTTAAACTATGGAAATAAAGAGTATGAAGATTACTTTTTATTTGACGTGATGCACGTTGGGGTGAAAGGATGGATGGAAGTTGAAAAAGAACTTTACAAATTTGCAAACGAAACTAACTGACACACATCGTTTACTATTGTGGACAATGTTTTTCTACACGGTTATTTTAAGCATTGTAATCTACTGTTTTGTGACCGATTTTTCGAATATTCAAGATTTCATCTATAGTGAATTTTAAGATTACATATTATAAAAATCTCTAAATAAAGGAAATTCCACCGTTAAAGTGAGACATAAGATAAGGCTCTATAATATTTATAGCGGGGAAATCCTCTATAGGTAGTATAGAGCCTACTTTGTTATAGCTCCCAATATAATCTATACTGAAAAGCCTTAAAGCTATCATTAGAAGGCATCATATGGAACAATTTAATGTTGGTGAAATGTAGTGAAAATGGACGGCAAACAATTGAAAAAATAGTATATAAAGTGGTATAATAGCAGAAAAATAAGTTAGTAAGAAATTGATTTTATTTTAGTTGGAAATTACAGGAATGAAAGGTTTTTCTTGATGAAACAGAGAAATGAACTCTACCTCTTTCTTGGTCGGACAGCCTTGTATTTTATCATTTTCTTGGGCCTACTTTACTTTTTTAGTTATCTCGGTCAGGCTCAAGGTAGCTTTATCTATAATGAATTTTAACTTTAAGGAGAAAACGAACTGTGTCTAATAAACCGATAAAAGATATGATTGAAGCGATTGAGTACTTCGCCCAAACTCAGCCTAGCTTTCCAGTCTATAACGTTCTTGGTGAGGAACGTACCTATGGTGATTTGAAGGCTGATTCGGATAGTTTGGCTGCAACAATCGATCAACTAGATTTACCTGAAAAATCTCCTGTAGTCGTTTTTGGTGGCCAAGAATATGAAATGTTAGCAACCTTTGTGGCCTTGACAAAGTCTGGCCATGCCTATATCCCAATTGATAGTCACTCTGCCTTGGAGCGCGTGTCTGCTATTCTTGAAGTAGCTGAGCCAAGCTTGATTATTGCCATCAATGAATTTCCATTGGAAAACCCAGTTGCTCCAATCATGTCCTTGGAGCAAGTGCGTGAAGCTTATGCAGCTCAGCATGCCTATGACTTACAACATCCAGTCCAAGGGGATGATAACTACTACATCATCTTTACCTCAGGGACAACTGGGAAACCAAAAGGGGTGCAAATTTCGCACGATAACTTGCTCAGCTTTACCAACTGGATGATTACGGACAAGGAATTTGCA
This sequence comes from uncultured Streptococcus sp., assembly GCA_963524795.1. Taxonomy (GTDB): domain Bacteria; phylum Bacillota; class Bacilli; order Lactobacillales; family Streptococcaceae; genus Streptococcus. Next base: position 12,913 of record CAURIB010000005.1, on the reverse strand, counting down.
ACGCCAGAGCGTCCGCAAATGTTGGCACAACCGCCCTATTCCTTTGACTTGTCTGTCATGTACTGGGCACCGACCTTGGCTCTTGGAGGAACCCTTTTTGCTCTTCCATCAGCCATCACTCAAGACTTCAAACAACTCTTTGCGACTATCTTTTCTCTTCCAATTGCGATCTGGACTTCAACACCATCTTTCGCAGATATGGCCATGTTGTCTGAAGATTTCAATGCTGAAAAGATGCCAGGGATCACCCATTTCTACTTTGATGGGGAAGAGTTGACCGTTAAAACCGCTCAGAAATTGCGCGAGCGTTTCCCAAATGCGCGCATCATCAATGCTTATGGGCCAACGGAAGCAACTGTTGCTTTGTCGGCAGTCGCTATTACAGATGAGATGTTAGCGACTCTTAAACGCTTGCCAATTGGTTACACGAAAGAAGATTCTCCAACCTTCATCATTGATGAGGCAGGCAATAAATTGCCAAATGGAGAGCAAGGGGAAATCATCGTATCTGGTCCAGCCGTTTCAAAAGGTTATATGAATAATCCAGAGAAAACAGCAGAAGCCTTCTTCGAATTTGAAGGTCTTCCGGCCTACCATACAGGAGATGTTGGAACCATGACGGATGAAGGTCTCCTTCTCTATGGTGGACGGATGGACTTCCAAATCAAGTTTAACGGCTACCGTATTGAGCTAGAAGATGTTTCTCAAAACTTGAACAAATCGAAGTATATCGAATCGGCTGTCGCAGTTCCACGTTATAATAAAGATCACAAGGTCCAAAATCTTTTGGCCTATGTCATCTTAAAAGACGGTGTCAAAGAACAATTTGAACGCGAAATTGATATCACGAAAGCCATTAAGGAAGATTTGGAGGATATTATGATGTCTTATATGATGCCTTCAAAATTCCTCTACCGTGACAGCTTGCCACTAACTCCAAATGGCAAGATTGACATTAAAGGCTTAATCAATGAGGTAAATAATAGATGATGGAGCTTCTCAAACAGCTTCCTCATATTGAGCCTTATGGAAATCTACAGTACTTTGTCTACGTGATTACCGCTACCTTGCCCATCTTTATCGGTCTTTTTTTCAAAAAACGTTTTGGCTGGTATGAAATATTGGTTAGTCTCTTCTTTATAGTCACTATGTTGACGGGAGGCAAGACCAATCAATTAGCTGCCTTAGGAATCTATCTAATTTGGCAAATGGTACTGGTTCTTTTTTACAAGCAGTATCGAAAAGTCCGAGACGGCAAATGGATTTTCTATCTCGTTAGTCTGTTGTCGTTACTTCCCATCATCTTTGTCAAGGTGCAGCCTGCTATCAATGGAACGCAGTCTTTGCTTGGATTTTTGGGAATTTCTTATTTGACATTTCGTTCGGTAGGAATCATCATCGAACTTCGAGATGGAGTCATTAAGGATTTGAAGATGTGGGAGTATTTGCGTTTTCTTCTCTTTATGCCGACATTTTCAAGTGGTCCTATTGATCGTTTCAAACGTTTTAATGAAAATTATCAGACAATTCCAGAGCGCGATGAGTTGATGGATATGCTAGCCGAGTCCGTTCGGTATATCATGTGGGGATTTCTGTATAAATTTATTCTAGCTCATATTTTAGGCGAGATTTTATTACCACCTCTAAAGAATCTAGCTTTACAGACAGGTGGCGTCTTTAACTATTATGTAGTCGCAGTCATGTATGCATTTGGTTTGGAACTCTTCTTTGACTTTGCAGGTTACTCTATGTTTGCTTTGGCAATTTCAAATCTGATGGGAATTCGTAGTCCGATTAACTTCAACAAACCTTTTTTATCAAGGGATTTGAAGGAGTTTTGGAATCGTTGGCATATGAGTTTATCTTTCTGGTTCCGTGATTTTATTTTTATGCGCATGGTCATGTTGATGACGAGAAAGAAGCTTTTTAAGAATCGAAATGTGACTTCAAGTATTGCCTATATCCTGAACATGCTCCTTATGGGGTTCTGGCATGGACTAACTTGGTTTTACATTGCCTACGGACTCTTTCATGGACTAGGCTTAGTCATGAATGATGCCTGGGTTCGGAAGAAAAAAACGCTCAATAAGGAACGTAAGAAAGCAGGGCGACCTCCATTGCTTGAGAATCGTTGGGCTCAGTTACTTGGCATGGTGATAACCTTCCATGTCGTGATGATTTCATTCTTAATCTTTTCTGGATTTTTGAATGATTTGTGGTTTAAAAAATAGAAGGAAATTAAAAAATGGATATCAAATCAGAAGTTATTGAAATTATTGATGAATTATTTATGGAAGATGTTTCTGACATGATGGATGAAGATCTTTTCGATGCAGGTGTCTTGGACAGTATGGGAACAGTTGAATTGATCGTGGAAATCGAAAATCGCTTTGATATTCGTGTCCCAGTTACAGAATTTGGTCGTGACGACTGGAATACAGCTAATAAAATCGTAGCAGGGATTACGGAGTTAAAGAATGCTTAAACGCCTGTGGATAATCTTCGGGCCGCTTCTTATTGCAGGTTTATTGGTTCTTCTACTCATTGTTTTCTATCCTAGTAGTAAGAGTCATAATCTCATGGAGGAAAAATACTCTGCCGCTTCGATAAGTGCAGAAAGCTTTAAGGAAAGAAGTCAAAAAGTGAGAGCTCTCACGGATCCTAATATACGTTTTATCCCCTTTTTGGGTTCGAGTGAATGGATTCGTTTTGATAGCATGCATCCAGGAGTATTAGCTGAAAAGTATAATCGCTCCTATCGTCCTTATTTTATGGGGCAGGCAGGAGCAGCTTCTCTTAGTCAGTACTTTGGGATGCAACAAATCACACCTGAACTTGAAAATAAACAAGCGGTATTTGTAATCTCTCCACAGTGGTTTACAAAAGAAGATCATGATCCGACTATTTTCCAAACTTATTTTAACAATGACCAGTTGACTGCCTTTTTGGAAAATCAATCCGGAGATCTGGCTGCTCAATATGCGGCCACTAGACTCTTGAAGCAAAATACAAGAGTACCGATGAAGGGGATTGTTGAGAAGCTGGCTAAGAATGAACAATTATCAGATTTTGATCAAACGGTGGTTAATCTCTCTGCTGAGTTCAATGAAAGACAAGCTGCCCTCTTTGGTCAATTCTCTATTCGAGGCCAATTAAAGTATAAAGATCATATTGAGAAATATTTGAGCAGTCTCCCAGATCAGTTTTCGTATGAAGAATTGGAAAATATTGCACGTAAGGATGCAGAAGAAAATACGACCAATAATGATTTGGGGATGGATAACCACTTTTACAATACTCAACTAAAGAAAGATTTAAAAAAGTGGGAAGGGTATCAAAAAAATTACAACTTTCTCCAGTCAAGTGAGTACAATGATTTGCAGTTAGTGCTCGATCAATTTGCCAAATCTAAGGTGAATGTGCTCTTCGTGTTTCAACCTGTCAATAAAAAATGGATGGATTATACAGGCTTGAGTGAAGAAATGTATCAACACTCTGTCGAAAAAATTCGTTACCAGTTGGAGAGTCAAGGTTTCACCAATATTGCTGATTTTTCAAAAAACGGTGATGAACCTTATTTTGTCAAGGATACGATTCATATTGGCTGGTTGGGCTGGTTAGCATTTGATAAGGTTGTAAATCCCTTTTTGAGCAGTCCAACAACAGCACCTATTTACCAAATGAATGACCGTTTCTTTAGCCAAGATTGGGCAAATTATGATGGGAATATTAAAGATTTTCAATAATATAGAAAAGGAGTTTGAACTTTTTGTTCAGACTTTTTTTATGAAATGTCAGATAGATTACCTTCAAAAAGGTTAAAAGTTTTAAAATCATGCTAAATAGCGTATAATGGTAGAAGAAAGAAGAGAAAGGGATTCCAAAATGAATAAACGTTTTTTGTTGCCTGTCCTATCGACAGCCCTATTAGCTCCAGCCTTTTTAGCTGGACAGGTCTATGCTGAAGAAAATACTAGTTCTTCAGAAGCTACAGAAGTTGTGAGCACTACAGAAGCACCAGTAGTGACAGCGACTCCTGAGGTTGTTACAAGTCCGGCAACGCCAGTTAAAGAGGCTGCACCTCAAAAAGAAGAAGCAGATACTGTTATCTTGCATACCAATGACGTGCATGGTCGTATCGTAGAAGAAAAAGGAGTAATTGGAGATGCCAAACTCGCGACAGTTATTGAGAAGGAGCGAGAAAAGGGCAACCAAACGACTCTAGTAGTGGATGCAGGTGATGCCTTCCAAGGTCTGCCGATTTCAAACTCTACAAAGGGTGAAGCTCGTGCCAAAATCCTAAATGAGATGGGCTACGATGCTATGGCTGTAGGAAATCATGAGTTTGACTTTGGACTTGACGAAGCTAAAAAATACAAAGAAATCTTGAACTTCCCACTGCTTAGCTCAAATACTTATGTAAATGGAGCTCGTCTATTTGAAGCAGCAACAATTGTTGATAAGAACAAGGATGTTGAAGGTGATGAGTTTGTCGTCATCGGTGTGACAACACCTGAAACAGCTACTAAGACCCACCCTAAAAATGTTAAAGGCGTAACCTTTACTGAGCCAATCGAAGAGGTTAATAAGGTCGTTGAAGAAGTTCAAGCCAAGGCTAAGGCGGAAGGTAAGGATTATAAGCATTATGTAGTCTTAGCCCACTTGGGTGTTGATACAACAACGCCAGTAGCTTGGCGTGGTTCAACACTAGCAGAAGCCTTGTCTAAGAACCCTCTTTTGAAGGGGAAACGTGTAACAGTCATTGATGGTCACTCTCATACAGTAGAATCAACTACTTACGGAGATAATGTGACTTACAACCAAACTGGAAGTTATCTCCATAACGTTGGTAAAATTACTTATAAATCTCGTCAGCTTTTGGGTAATCCAACTCAGATTGCGGCTGCAGATGCTAAAAAATTACCAGCCAATCCAACAGTTGAAAAACTAGTCAAAGACATTAAACAAAAATACGATGCTGAAAATGCTGTTGAAGTCGTTTCAAACAGCCCTGTAGAACTCAACGGAGATCGTGAAAATGTTCGTGTTCGTGAAACGAATCTCGGAAATGTTGTAGCAGATGCCTTGTATCAGTATGGTCAAACAGGTTTCAGTCATCCATCGGATATTGCTGTAACTAATGGTGGGGGATTACGTGAGACAATCGCTAAAGGCAAACCAATTACAAAAGGAAATGTCATTGCAGTCTTGCCATTTGGAAACACAATCTCACAAATTCAAGTAACTGGTCAGCAAGTTCTAGATATGTTTGAAAAATCACTCGGATCTATTTTGCAGGTTGATAAGGCAGGAAAAACTGTCTTGGATGAAAATGGTCAACCATTGCTAGAACCAAGTGGTGGATTCTTACAGATTTCAGGAGCCAAGGTCTACTACGATACAAACCTAGTCGCAGGTAAACGCGTCTTGGCTATTCAAGTGAAGAATCGTGCAACTGGTCTTTATGAAAAACTAGATTTGGCGAAAATCTACTACCTAGCAACCAATGACTTCCTTGCAGCAGGTGGTGACGGTTATACCATGCTTGGTGGTGCTAGAGAAGAAGGTCCTTCAATGGATGCTGCCTTTGAAGACTATCTCAAAACAGCTGATTTGACTCAGTATGAAAAGGTAAATCCAAATTCACGCACGATTTCTGTGGACTCAAAAACATTTAAACTTCCTGAAGAAGGTAAAGAGCAAGATCCAGCTAAACCAGTAGAAGACCAAGCGACAAAACCGACTCAACCTTCTACTGTAAAAGTTGATTATAAGGTTGCAGATAAATTTGCCAACAAGACAGTCGTATCAGAAAAATTACTTCCAAATACAGGTAGTGAACAATCTATTTTCATGATGCTACTTGGTATGATTCTTGGAGCGACAGCCCTCTGGACTAGCCGTAAACAAGAAAAATAATTCTAAAAGATGAAAACATCTCAGGTGTTTTCATCTTTTTTCTTGACTCCTTGCTTGGATGTGATATACTTAACTAGTAAAGGAATGGTGTGATACTCAATAAAAATCAAAGAGCAAACTAGGAAGCGAGACGCAGGCTGTACTTGAGTACGCCAAGACGAAGCTGACGTGGTTTGAATTTGATTTTTGAAGAGTATGAAAACCTTATATTTATAGAAATTCCGTTCTGAGAAAGGAGCAAATCATGAGACAGTTGGCAAAAGATATCGATCGTTTTTTAAATGAGATTATTCTCAAGGCGGAAAACCAACATGAAATTCTCATCGGTCATTGCACCAGTGATGTGGCCTTGACCAATACCCAGGAGCATATTCTCATGCTTTTATCAGAGGAGTCGCTCACCAACTCTGAGTTGGCGCGTCGTCTCAATGTCAGTCAAGCTGCCGTTACCAAGGCTATCAAATCCTTGGTTAAAGAGGGGATGTTAGAGACATCTAAGGATCCCAAGGATGCGCGCGTTATCTTCTATCGATTGACAGACTTAGCACGACCAATTGCTGAGGAACACCAGCATCATCATGAGCATACCCTCTCGACTTATGAGCAGGTTGCCACTCAGTTCACACCAAACGAACAAAAAATTATCCAGCGGTTTTTAACTGCTTTAGTAGGAGAAATCAAGTAATGAGATACATCACAGTAGAGGATTTATCCTTCTATTATGACAAGGAACCGGTGCTTGAGCATATCAATTACAGTGTTGATAGTGGGGAGTTTGTCACACTGACAGGAGAAAATGGAGCGGCAAAGACTACTCTTATCAAGGCTAGTCTAGGTATTTTACAACCGAGAATTGGGAAAGTAACCATCTCAAAGACAAATATTCATGGGAAAAAATTAAGAATTGCCTATCTTCCTCAGCAAATTGCTAGTTTCAATGCAGGTTTTCCAAGTACCGTTTATGAATTTGTCAAATCAGGCCGATACCCTAGAAAGGGCTGGTTCCGTCGATTGAATGCCCACGATGAAGAACACATCAAGGCTAGTTTAAACTCAGTTGGCATGTGGGAGCATCGGGATAAACGGATCGGTTCTCTCTCTGGCGGGCAAAAGCAAAGAGCTGTTATTGCACGCATGTTTGCTTCGGATCCAGATATCTTTATCTTGGATGAGCCGACAACAGGAATGGATGCAGGAACCAAGAATGAATTTTATGAGCTCATGCACCATAGCGCCCATCATCACGGCAAGGCTGTTTTGATGATTACTCACGATCCTGAAGAAGTCAAGGATTACGCAGATCGTAATATCCACCTTGTTCGTGACCAAGATTCGCCATGGCGTTGCTTCAACGTCCATGAAAGTGATCAGGAGGTGGACCATGCTTAATCTACTGTCTTATGATTTTATGCAGCGAGCCTTTTTGGCAGTTATTGCCATGAGTCTCTTTTCACCAGTTCTTGGAACTTTTCTAATCTTGCGCCGTCAAAGTCTTATGAGCGACACTCTCAGTCACGTCTCGCTTTCGGGTGTTGCCTTTGGCTTGGTTTTGGGGATTTCTCCGACCATCTCAACTATTGCTATTGTCTTGATTGCAGCGGTCTTTCTTGAATACTTGCGTACGGTTTATAAAAGCTTTATGGAGATTGGGACAGCTATTCTCATGTCTACAGGGCTTGCAGTTTCACTTATTGTGATGAGTAAGGGGAAGAGTTCTAGTTCGATGAGTCTGGATCAGTACCTTTTTGGTTCTATCGTGACCATTAGTCAAGAGCAGGTAATTGGGCTCTTTGTCATTGCAGCTGTTGTTTTAATCCTGACCTTCCTCTTTTTAAGACCTATGTATATTCTAACTTTTGATGAGGATACAGCTTTTGTAGACGGTTTACCTGTGCGTACCATGTCTATTCTCTTTAACATGGTGACGGGGGTGGCTATTGCCCTCATGATACCAGCAGCGGGTGCTCTTTTAGTATCGACTATCATGGTCTTGCCAGCTAGTATTGCTTTGCGTTTAGGGAAGAACTTTAGTTCTGTGATGATACTTGCTAGCGCCATTGGTTTTCTAGGCATGGTTGCGGGACTCTATATTTCCTATTATGCAGAGACACCGCCGAGTGCAAGTATCACCATTATCTTTGTAGTTGTCTTCTTGTTAGTCAGCTTACTCAAACGTTTTATCAAATAGGAGAAGTACATGAAAAAACTAGGCCTACTTTTGGCAAGTCTTGTGACGGTATTCTTAGTAGCTTGTTCCAATCAAAAACAAGCAGACGGCAAATTAAATATCGTCACAACTTTCTACCCTGTCTACGAATTTACCAAACAAGTAGCAGGCGATACAGCCAATGTCGAGCTCTTGATTGGAGCAGGGACAGAACCACATGATTATGAACCATCTCCTAAGGCAGTTGCTAAAATCCAAGACGCCGACGCCTTTGTGTATGAGAACGAAAACATGGAAACTTGGGTTCCCAAATTGTTAGATTCCCTAGATGCGAAAAAAGTAAAAACAATCAAGGCGACTGGAGATATGTTGCTTCTTCCAGGAAGTGAAGAAGAGGAGGACCATGACCATGGTGAAGAAGGTCATCATCACGAGTATGATCCTCACGTATGGTTGTCTCCTGCGCGTGCCATTAAGCTTGTAGAGCACATCCGTGACAGTCTTTCAGCTGACTATCCAGATAAGAAGGCGACTTTTGAACAGAATGCAGCAGCCTATATCGAGAAATTGCAAGCTCTGGACAAGGCCTATACTGAAGGACTTTCTAGTGCAAAACAAAAGAGTTTTGTGACTCAACATGCAGCCTTCCGTTATCTTGCCTTGGACTACGGACTCAATCAAGTCTCTATCTCAGGACTTTCACCAGATGCGGAGCCTTCAGCAAGCCGCTTGGCAGAATTGACCGAATATATCAAGAAAAACAAGATTTCTTATATCTACTTTGAAGAAAATGCCTCACAAGCCCTAGCCAATACTCTCTCAAAAGAAACAGGAGTGAAGTTAGATGTTCTGAATCCTCTTGAAAGCTTGACCGAAGAGGACATGAGGGCTGGAGAAAACTATATCTCTGTCATGGAGAAAAATCTCAAGTCTCTCAAGCAGACAACTGATCAGGCAGGAGCAGAAATTGAACCGGAAAAAGCAGAGGAAACTAAAACAGTTCATAATGGCTACTTTGAGGATGCGGATGTTAAGGACCGTACCCTAAGTGATTATGCTGGCAACTGGCAGTCTGTCTATCCTTTCCTTGAGGATGGTACTTTTGACCAAGTCTTTGACTACAAGGCTAAATTGACTGGTAAAATGACTAAGGATGAATACAAAGCCTACTATCAAAAAGGCTATCAAACCGATGTATCTAAGATTAATATCACGGATAACACTATGGAATTCATTCAAGGTGACCAAAGTAAAAAATATACATACAAGTATGTCGGCAAGAAAATCTTGACCTATAAGAAAGGGAATCGAGGAGTTCGTTATCTCTTTGAAGCGACAGATGCGGACGCTGGACAATTTAAGTATGTTCAGTTTAGCGACCACAATATCGCACCAGTTAAGACTGGGCACTTCCATATCTTCTTTGGAGGTACTAGCCAGGAAGTCCTCTTTGAAGAGATGGACAACTGGCCAACCTACTATCCAGAGAATTTATCTGGTCAAGAGATTGCCCAAGAAATGTTGGCTCATTAAATCCAAACAATCCTTCCTACATGGGGAGGATTTTTCTTGTTTTATCAGCGTTGAGCATCTGGATTGACATTGGTTGGGAAGGGTGTATAATAGGTGTAATAAATATAGTTACAACAAATCGAGGTTTTCTATGGTTTACGAATATAATAGTCGCATTCATTTGGCAGAGGTGTCTTTAAATATTAGAGATTTAGCAGGTCAGACTGCTTTTTATCACCAATTACTAGGTTTGGAGATTTTGAATCAATCGGAAAAAGAAGTTCTTCTAGGTGCTGGAGGAAAACCGCTGGTGAAGCTTATCCAAACAGAAAATACAGGCAAACCTAGGCAGAGCTACGGTCTTTACCATATGGCCTTGCTTTTGCCAAGTCGTGAAGATTTGGCTAATGTTTTTAAACACTTGTTAGACTTAAAGATTCCATTAATTGGCGGAGCTGATCATGGCTATAGTGAAGCTATCTATCTTGAAGACCTGGAGGGTAATGGCATTGAGCTCTATAGAGACAAGCCTGTGACCGAGTGGGACATTCGTGAGGATGGACGAATTATCGGTGTGACAGAAGAGCTGTCTGCACAAGACATCTACGAACTAGGAAAAGAAATAGAGCCTTTTGCAATCGCAAGTGGCACTCGTATGGGGCATGTTCACCTATCTGTAAAAAATAGCCGAGAAGCGAGTGCTTTCTATCAAGAGTCTCTAAATCTTGAGGATAAATTCACGATTCCGCATGCCAGTTGGATAGCATTGGGGAATTACCATCATCATCTAGCAGTTAACGAATGGGGTGGCAAAAACTTAGTTCGACGTAAGCATGGAATGGTGGGGCTAGCCTACTATGTGGTGGAAGTTGAGAACAAAGAGGAATTATTAAAAGTATTTGCTCAATCTCAAACTGGCAAGACGACAACTCAGTGGATTTCTTCGGCAGAGTTCAGCATGACTGATAAAGACGGCATTGTTACTCGAGTGAGGGTGGAGGGCTAAAAGGTTTTAGCTTTAGGGAAAGAGATACTTTTGACAAGGGTTTTCATTAGAGATATAATGAGGAAAAATTGTTCAAGGAAAAAGAGATGACAAAATCAAAGTATATTACTCGCCTTAAACGTTCTGAAGGTCAATTGCGGGGGATCCAAAAGATGATGGAGGAGGAGCGAGATTGTGTTGATATCCTTACTCAATTAACAGCAGTTCGATCCAGTGTTGATCGTGTGATTGAGTTGATCATTACGGAAAATTTAACGGCTTGTATCAATGACCCTCTAGAGGATCCCCAAGCCCAGAAGGAACGTTTAGAAAAAGCTGTTCAATACTTGATTAAACGTAAGTAAACTGTTCCTTCTATGATATAATAGTAGTGAATGTTAAGGTAAAAAAGCGACTCCTTGTAAAATGTCAAAAAGCTAGTAGAAGAACATGATGGCAACATTGTCTCAAGTTACGCAGATGAAGTTGACAGAGGAGATTCGATAGACTCATTTGAAAGGATCTTGGCAAATAGCAAATGATACGATTCTTATCTCAGATGAGCTAATCAAGTTTTAAGCTGGACCATTGGGGCCTGATTTTGTGCAAGTCTATCAGAGTCAAGGGGCAGATAGACTTTCTTGCGAAATTAGTGTCACAAATCCAAATAGTTTTAATGAAAATAGCATTTATGGAAAAACAGGCTTGGATGTGGAAGTATTGTTTTTCGTGATTCACAAGCCATCTTAGAGCAGAGCATACTGCCTGATTTTAAAAATTGGAGTGTTAGAACAGATATGAGAACAAGTGAAACCTACTTAGAAATCGCTCAACTATTAACCAGTAATCAGGAAATTTTAGAAAGTTTGAAAGTCTGTTTTGAGACACCGCAAACTTATTTCCAAGAGCATGCTGATCGATATGATGAACGTTGTATCGATGCAGAGGATGACGAGGCTAGGCTCCAATGGATTGGCCTAGCAGATGAGTTGCTAGAGAGTGGTAGTTTTGTGGAGTTAGACTGGAATACGGAGAAGGAAGATTTTCTCTATGAGCTAGAATCCCTGGTTATGAGATACAAGCTCCCTTTGCAGGAGGAGTGGTTCAAAGAGGATGGGGATATTCCGTTGTGGGCCCAAACTCTAGATCAAGAGTGGGAGTCGCGAGGATTCTGTCTAGCAGCTATGGACATTGATAGCGATAGCTATGTCCTCTTTCCGTGTCAAGTAAGAGATTTGTCAAGCCTTATCACCCTTAGTCAAAAATTAAATCAGCGCTTTGACTATGCTAAAAATATGTAATTGCTAGTAGATTAAAGGAGCGAGCCCAGGATGACTTTTGCTTTTAAAGATGCACCCGAAACAGCCTGTATCGTTTGCCAACATGTTTTGGATGGGAAAAATCCGATTACCTTTATCTCCCATGATAAAGAGGATAGGATGTGGCAATTTTTGTGTTCAGAAGATCATATCCTAGAGGACGTCCGTCTTATTTCCCAAGCTGAAGCATTTCAAATAGATGAGTCCATCGGTCAAGTTGCGGATTTGCCTAGAGGCTTTGTGATAGAACGGACAGAGGCTAAAGGTAGATGGAAGGTGTATTCGTCATCAGGCATGGAATCATAGCTTAAGTCCTAAAAAGTCCTTTTGTTAAAAGTGTAAGTGGAACTGATAATCCTTAAAATTCAGTTGTAGCTACGAACATACACTTAGGAGGTAGCAAGATGGAATTGTACAGTAAAGTAGTGGAAAAGCTAGAAGAGTTAGCTATTCCCTTTGAAGTTGTGGAGCATGAGCCTGCCCTAACGACTGAGCAAGCAGATAGTTTTATCGAAGGAATCGAGGGTGTTCGCACCAAAACCATGTTTCTAACTAACAAAAAGAAAACAGCTTTTTATCTTGTCATTATGGATGATAAAAAACGTCTGGATATGGAGTTGTTGAAGGATTTGATAGGGGCCAATAGGATTCGTATGGCTTCTTCTGAGAGTCTCTTTGAAAAAATGAGCTTGCCCGCAGGAGTTGTTTCTCCCTTTGGTTTGCTTAACAATGCTGACAAAGATATTCAAGTTTATTTCGACCAAGAAATTATGTCGGAAAGACGAATGAGTTTTCACCCTAATACTAACGAGAAAACTCTCTTTTTAGATAGGACAGATTTACTGAAATTCTTAGAAGCCATTGGCTATCAAGCTCATATCATTGAATTATAAAGCTCAAAAGAGGATGACTATCAAGTCTTCAAAATCAGAAAAACGCCTACTATCAAGTGTTGATGAACTGCACCCCAAAAGTTAGACATAAAAATCTAACTTTTGGGGTGTTTTTATT
>CAURIB010000004.1:0-28260 GCA_963524795.1 uncultured Streptococcus sp. | reverse complement strand
AGAGGATTTTGGGGTTCCAAGCCTTTTTCCAAGGCCAATACATTCTTAACAGAGACAGGACAAGAGCCGATTGATTGGCTTAGATAAGGAGAGAATATGCCCCAGTTAGCGACGATTTGCTACATTGATAATGGAAAAGAACTGCTCATGCTTCATCGCAATAAAAAGCCTAATGATGTCCATGAAGGAAAATGGATCGGTGTAGGTGGAAAGTTAGAGCGTGGAGAAACTCCACAAGAATGTGCTGCCCGCGAGATTTTAGAAGAAACAGGATTGAAGGCTAAGCCAGTTCTTAAAGGTGTAATCACCTTTCCAGAATTTACACCAGATTTAGACTGGTACACCTATGTATTTAAAGTAACTGAGTTCGAAGGTGAGTTAATTGACTGTAATGAAGGGACTTTAGAATGGGTTCCTTATGATGAAGTTTTAAGCAAACCGACTTGGGAAGGAGACCACACCTTCGTAGAGTGGCTTTTAGAAGATAAACCATTCTTTTCAGCAAAGTTTGTTTATGATGGTGATAAGTTATTGGATACCCAAGTGGATTTCTACGAATAAAGGAGAAAACAGATGTTACTAATTAAAAATGGTCGAGTAATGGATCCTAAGTCTGGTTTGGATCAAGTCAGTGATATTTTAGTTGAAAATGGAAAAATCGTTAAAATCGCTCCTCGAATCGATGTTGAGGGAGTTCAAGTAATAGATGCTACTGGTCTTGTGGTTGCGCCTGGCTTGGTGGATATCCATGTTCATTTCCGTGAACCTGGTCAAACTCATAAGGAAGATATCCATACAGGAGCACTAGCAGCAGCTGCAGGTGGATTTACAACTGTCGTTATGATGGCTAATACCAATCCAACTATCTCAGATGTTGAGACTTTAGAGGGAGTTCTTCAATCTGCAGCTAAGGAAAAGATTAACGTTAAGTCTGTAGCTACAATTACCAAAAATTTTAATGGTCAAGACTTAACTGATTTTAAAGCCCTTTTAGAAGCAGGGGCAGTTGGTTTTTCTGATGACGGGATTCCTCTTGAAAGTAGTAAAGTTGTCAAGGAAGCCATGGAAGAAGCGAAAAAACTAAATACTTTTATTAGTCTTCACGAAGAAGATCCTGGCCTGAATGGTACGCTTGGTTTTAATGAAAACATTGCTAAAGAACACTTCCATATTTGTGGTGCTACAGGGGTTGCAGAGTATGCAATGATTGCACGTGATGTCCTGATTGCCTATGCAACTAAGGCTCATGTTCATATTCAGCATTTGTCTAAGGAAGAAAGTGTCAAGGTTGTGGAGTTTGCTCAAAATTTGGGAGCTAACGTAACTGCAGAAGTAGCTCCACAGCATTTTTCGAAGACTGAAGCTCTGCTTTTGACTAAAGGAAGTAACGCTAAGATGAATCCACCTCTTCGTTTGGAATCAGACCGACGTGCAGTTATTGAAGGTTTAAAATCTGGAGTCATTTCTGTCATTGCTACTGACCACGCGCCTCACCATGCTGACGAAAAAAATGTTGAGGATATTACCAAAGCGCCATCAGGTATGACAGGTTTGGAAACTTCTTTGTCACTAGGTTTAACCTACTTGGTGGAAGCTGGCGAGTTGAGTTTGATGCAGTTACTAGAAAAAATGACTGTTAATCCAGCTAAATTGTATAATTTTGAAGCAGGTTATCTATCAGAAAACGGTCCAGCTGATATTACGATTTTCGATGATAAAGCTGACAGAATCGTTGACACGCATTTTGCTTCTAAAGCAGCTAATTCACCATTCATTGGTGAACAATTAAAAGGGCAGGTTAAATACACTATCTGTAAGGGACAAATCGTTTATCAAGCAGATTAGGAGCTTGAGGATGAATTATTTTCGTAAACTTAGAAATCGTAAACGAAATGCTTGTCATGGAGTATATTGTCCAGCCGCTAACCGTGCTAAAATTCAGTATGAAACCAAGGAAAAAGCTGATCATGCCGTAGACTATGATAATGGTGGCTTGGTTAGAAGCTATTATTGCGCCTCATGTAATTGTTGGCACACGACATCAAAAGCTAGTAATCCACCCTTGAGCTTGAGAAAATACGGCTTAAAGCTTTTTGGCTTGGATGAAAAGGAGTAGAAAGAGTAGGTATGCATACAACAGAAACTATTAAAGATAAAATTATCTTATTTTTAAAAATATTCTTTCCGATATTGATTTACCAATTTGCTAATTATTCGGCCTCCTTTGTTGATACAACAATGACGGGTCAGTATAATACACTGGATCTGGCAGGAGTTTCCATAGCTACAAGCTTATGGAATCCTTTTTTTACCTTTCTGACAGGGATTGTATCAGCCTTAGTACCTATTATCGGACACCATTTGGGCCAAGGACAGAAGAAAGAGGTTGCTTCAGATTTTTATCAATTTATTTATCTATCTTTAGCCTTATCCCTTATTCTTTTTCTACTAGTCTTCTTTTTAGTACCAGTTATTTTGGGATACATGGGATTAGAGACAGCTGTAGCAAGTGTAGCAACCCGTTATTTATGGCTACTAGCTATTGGTATTATCCCGCTCTTACTTTTCAGTGTGATACGTTCGCTACTTGATACGCTAGGACTGACAAAATTGTCTATGTATCTCATGCTTCTTTTACTTCCTTTAAATAGTGGATTTAACTATTTACTAATATATGGAGCATTTGGAGTACCTGAACTTGGAGGTGCAGGTGCAGGTCTCGGTACCTCACTTGCCTACTGGGCTTTGTTATTGATTTCTATCTTAGTCTTGTTAAAACATAAAAAGCTTAAGGAATATCATCTAGAAGTACCAATGCCCTTGCGAATAGAAAAAATCAAAGAAGCTATCCGTCTTGGGTTACCAATTGGTGGAACTGTCTTTGCTGAAGTAGCCATTTTTTCAGTAGTCGGCTTGATTATGGCAAAGTTTTCATCTCTCATCATCGCCAGCCATCAGTCTGCTATGAACTTCTCAAATCTCATGTATGCCTTTCCTATGAGTATCTCAACAGCCATGGCTATTGTTGTTTCCTACGAAGTAGGGGCTAGACGCTTAAACGATGCTAAGCAATACATACTTATTGGACGTTTAACAGCTATGATTTTCGCGATTTTAACACTTAGTTTCCTTTATATTTATCGTGAGAATGTTGCTAGTCTCTATGGTCAAGATCCCGATTTCATTCAATTGACAGCTTCTTTTATGACCTATAGTTTGTTTTTCCAATTAGCTGATACCTTCGCAGCACCTCTGCAAGGAATTTTACGTGGCTACAAGGATACGGTTGTTCCCTTCTATCTTGGACTTCTCGGATACTGGGGTGTAGCCATTCCACTGGGATTAGTCTTAGATCACTGGACAGGCTTAGGCGCCTATTCTTATTGGATTGGTTTAATTGTTAGTCTGGTGATTAGTGGTATACTTTATCAGTGGCGTTTACAAGTTATTATGAAAACAATCAAATAATTTGATGAAAAAAACTGGAAAAACTGTTTGTGAAATAGTTATTTTATGTAAAGAAAAGTCTTGATTTCATTGACTTTTCTTTTTTTACATTGTGAAAAATTAGCAAGCATAATCTTTGACTCTAGTTAACCTATCAGTTAGAATAGAACTATAAGAAATTAAACTTAGAAAGGCAAGATTATGTCAACTTTAGATAAGAATCTTTTGTTTGAGATGTTCCGTAAGATGGAAGAAATTCGTCGTATGGATTTAAAAATTGCTCAATTAGTAAAAAAAGGTAAAGTGCCAGGTATGACGCACTTTTCTGTTGGTGAGGAAGCTGCTAACGTTGGGGCTATGTTGGCTCTAAACGAGGATGACCTCATCACCTCAAATCACCGTGGTCACGGACAAGCTATTGCTAAAGGAATCGACCTTAATGGTATGATGGCTGAAATCCTTGGTAAGTATACGGGAACTTGTAAAGGTAAAGGTGGATCAATGCACATCGCCGACCTAGATGCAGGTAACCTTGGTGCCAACGGTATCGTAGGTGGTGGTATGGGAATCGCAGTAGGTGCAGCCCTTACTCAACAAATGAAAAACACTGGTAAAATCGTTGTCTGCTTCTTTGGTGATGGAGCGACTAACGAAGGTGTATTCCACGAAGCTGTTAATATGGCTTCAATTTGGAATCTTCCAGTAATTTTCTACTGTATCAATAACGGTTATGGAATCTCTGCTGATATTAAGAAAATGACAAATGTCAAGCATATCCATGAGCGTAGTGCTGCTTACGGTATTCCAGGAATGTTTATCGAAGACGGTAATAACGTTATCGATGTCTACGAAGGATTTAAGAAAGCAGTTGACCATGTTCGTTCTGGTAAAGGTCCTGTCTTGATCGAAAGTGTAACTTACCGTTGGCTTGGTCACTCATCATCAGACCCTGGTAAATATCGTACACGTGAAGAAGTCGATGAGTGGAAAGAAAAAGATCCAATCGAAAACCTTCGCAAGTACCTTGTTGAGAATAAAATTGCTAGTGCAGAAGAACTCGAAGAAATTCAGGCTCAAGTTAAGGAAGCAGTGGAAGTATCTGTTAAGTTTGCAGAAGAAAGTCCATTCCCTCCACTAGAATCAGCATTTGAAGATATTTACGCAGACTAAGGAGAAGTAGAGAAATATGGAAACAAAATTAATGTCTTTCCGCGATACCATTATCCTTGCAATGTCTGAGGAAATGCGTCGCGACGAAAATGTACTCTTGATGGGTGAAGATGTCGGTGTCTTCGGTGGAGACTTTGGCACATCTGTAGGTATGCTTGAAGAATTTGGGCCAGAACGAGTTCGTGACTGTCCGATTTCTGAAGCAGCTATTTCTGGTGCAGCTGCTGGTGCAGCTATGACAGGACTTCGTCCAATCGTTGATATGACTTTTATGGACTTTTCTGTTATTGCCATGGATAATATCGTCAACCAAGCAGCTAAAACTCGTTACATGTTTGGTGGTAAAGGTCAAGTACCAATGACAATCCGATGTGCAGCTGGTAACGGGGTAGGTTCTGCAGCTCAGCACTCACAATCCTTGGAATCTTGGTTTACGCACATCCCAGGATTGAAGGTTGTAGCTCCAGGTACACCAGCTGATATGAAAGGGCTTCTTAAGTCTTCTATTCGCGATAACAACCCTGTTATCATTCTTGAATACAAATCAGAATTTAACCAAAAAGGTGAAGTGCCAGTTGATCCAGACTACACGATTCCACTTGGAGTTGGGGAAATCAAACGCGAAGGTACTGATGTAACAGTAGTAACATATGGTAAAATGCTTCGTCGTGTTATGCAAGCAGCTGAAGAGTTAGCTGAAGAAGGGATTTCAGTAGAAGTAGTAGACCCACGTACTTTGGTTCCACTTGATAAAGACATCATCATTAACTCAGTTAAGAAAACTGGAAAAGTAGTTCTTGTCAACGATGCCCACAAGACAAGTGGTTTTATCGGTGAGATCTCAGCTATTATCTCAGAATCAGAAGCATTTGATTACTTGGATGCACCTATTCGCCGTTGTGCAGGTGAGGATGTACCAATGCCTTATGCACAAAATCTTGAAAATGCAATGATTCCGACAGTTGAAAGCATCAAAGATGCAATCCGTAAAACTCACAACAAACAATAGCACATAATATAAATTATGTAAATAAAAATTATTTGAGATACTTTTTGTATCCAAGTAAGTTGAAAAGTTGCGACAGGAGAGAGTCGGTTCGATAATAACCGACGAACGACTTAGTAAGTCTACAAGGTTGACCGCCTAACAGCGGCAACCGTAGTAACTTGAGATACGTTTCGTATCCAAGTTGATTGTATAGTTGCGACAGTTTTTTGACGAATCGATATTATTCGACAAAAAACTTAGTAAGTCTACAAGGTTGACCGCCTGATAGCGGCAACCGTAGCAACTTGAGATACGCATGTATCCAAGTTGCTTGTAGAGTTGAATTTGGACGGAGGTCTGTGAAAAAAAGATAGATTTCCTTGTGTTCATGGAACACATCGTCAATCTCCTATTTTTTCATTGCCCTCTACGTCCTTATTATCTTAGATTAGAGCACGGGCTAAAAGCTCGGAAAAAAGATAAATCTCCTTGACTTAATCTTGACTTCATCGAAGTCTGCGTTGATTTCCTATTTTTCGGTCGCTTTTAAACGCCCTTTGCATCATAAAATTGAACTCGGGCTAAAGTCTGTGTGAAAAAGATAAACTTTCCTAGAAACTAAAGTTTCTTCGTCAAGTTTCCTATTTTCACTTTGACTTTTAACGCCCTTAGTATCTTAAAATAGAATAGGAGAGGTCATGGCTGATGATAAGCTAAGAGCGACTCCTGCAGCTAGAAAATTAGCGGATGATTTAGGAATTAATCTCTACGATATTTCTGGCTCAGGCGCAAACGGTCGTGTCCACAAAGAAGACGTGGAAACATATAAAGACACAAATGTGGTTCGCATTTCACCACTTGCAAAACGAATTGCCCTTGAACATAACATTGCATGGCAGGAAATCCAAGGAACTGGTCATCGTGGCAAGATTATGAAGAAGGATGTTTTAGCTTTCCTTCCGGAAAATATTGAAAACGATACGATTAAGTCACCTTCTCAGATTGAAAAAGTGGAAGAAGTTCCAGATAACGTAACTCCTTATGGGGAAATCGAGCGGATTCCAATGACACCGATGCGTAAAGTTATTGCTCAACGTATGGTTGAGTCATACTTGACTGCCCCAACCTTTACGCTTAACTACGATGTTGATATGTCTGAATTGCTTGCCCTTCGTAAGAAAGTCCTTGATCCAATCATGGAAGCAACTGGTAAGAAAATTACTGTTACAGACTTGCTTTCACTTGCGGTTGTTAAGACTCTTATGAAACACCCATACATCAATGCGTCATTAACTGAAGATGGTAAGACAATTATCACTCACAACTATGTCAACCTTGCGATGGCTGTTGGTATGGATAATGGTCTTATGACCCCAGTTGTCTACAATGCTGAAAAAATGAGCTTGTCTGAGTTGGTAGTTGCCTTCAAAGATGTTATCGGACGCACTTTGGATGGTAAACTGGCTCCTAGCGAATTGCAAAATTCAACCTTCACCATCAGTAACTTGGGAATGTTTGGTGTTCAATCATTTGGTCCAATCATTAACCAACCGAACTCAGCAATCCTTGGGGTTAGCTCAACAATTGAGAAACCAGTTGTTGTTAATGGTGAAATCGAGATTCGTCCAATTATGAGTCTTGGTTTAACAATTGACCACCGTGTCGTAGATGGTATGGCTGGTGCTAAGTTTATGAAAGACTTGAAAGCTTTAATTGAAAACCCAATCTCAATGTTGGTTTAGAGAATTTGTTTTTAGAAATATAGATAAAGGAAGTAAGATATGGCCTTAGAAGTAATTATGCCAAAAGCCGGCGTGGATATGACAGAAGGACAAATCGTCCAATGGAATAAAAAAGTCGGAGAATTTATAAAAGAAGGAGAAATCCTTTTGGAAATCATGACTGACAAAGTCAGCATGGAATTGGAAGCAGAAGAAGACGGTTACTTGATCGCTATCCTAAAAGGGGACGGCGAGACTGTACCTGTTACTGAAGTTATCGGATATCTTGGTGAAGAAGGGGAAAACATCCCATCAGCTGGAGCAGCTGCACCAGAAGCTAGCCCAGCACCTGCAGTAAGTGCTTCAAACGATGATGGTAAGAGCGATGATGCTTACGATATCGTCGTTATTGGTGGTGGTCCTGCTGGTTATGTGTCTGCTATTAAAGCAGCTCAATTAGGTGGTAAGGTTGCCCTTGTTGAGAAATCTGAACTTGGTGGAACTTGTTTGAACCGTGGATGTATCCCAACTAAGACTTACCTTCACAATGCTGAAATTATCGAAAATATCGGTCATGCTGCAAACCGTGGTATCGTTATTGAAAATCCTAACCTCACTGTTGATATGGACAAACTTTTAGAAACTAAATCTAAAGTTGTGAATACTCTTGTTGGTGGGGTTGCAGGACTTCTTCGTAGCTATGGAGTTGATGTTCATAAGGGTATCGGTACGATTACGAAAGATAAGAATGTCTTGGTAAACGGTACTGAATTACTTGAAACTAAGAAAATCATCCTTGCTGGTGGTTCAAAAGTAAGCAAAATCAATGTTCCTGGTATGGAATCATCTCTTGTTATGACTAGTGACGATATCCTTGAAATGAATGAAGTACCAGAAAGCCTCGTTATCATTGGTGGTGGAGTTGTCGGTATTGAGCTTGGTCAAGCCTTCATGACATTTGGTTCAAAAGTTACTGTTATCGAAATGATGGATCGCATTGTTCCAGCGATGGATGCGGAAGTATCTAAGAACCTTCGCTTGATTCTTGAACGTAAAGGTATGACTATCTTGACAGGTACTAAACTTCAAGAAATCATTGAAGAAGATGGCAAACTTCGTATCAAGGTTGAAGGAAAAGATGATATCATCGCAAATAAAGCTCTTCTTTCAATCGGTCGTGTTCCAGATCTTGAAGGAATCGGAGAAGTTGAGTTTGAGTTAGACCGTGGTCGTATCAAGGTTAACGAGTACATGGAAACTTCTGTTCCAGGTATCTATGCACCAGGTGATATCAACGGTACTAAGATGTTGGCCCACGCTGCCTTCCGTATGGGTGAAGTAGCGGCTGAAAATGCCCTTAAAGGAAACCACGCTGTTGCCAAATTGAACTTGACTCCTGCAGCTATCTATACACTTCCAGAAGTAGCAGCAGTTGGTTTGACTGAAGAACAAGCTCGTGAGAAATATGATGTCCAAATCGGTAAATTCAACTTTGCTGCAAACGGACGTGCAATTGCATCAGATGCTGCTCAAGGATTTGTTAAAGTCATTGCAGACAAGAAATATGGTGAAATCCTTGGTGTTCATATCATTGGTCCTGCTGCTGCAGAATTGATCAATGAAGCGTCAAGCATCATCGAAATGGAAATCACTGTAGAAGAAATGCTTAAGACAATCCACGGTCACCCAACATACTCTGAAGTTATGTACGAAGCATTTGCTGATGTTCTTGGAATGGCTATCCATTCACCTAAGAAAAAATAAAAATAGATAGACTAGACTGGAATTATTTTCCAGTCTCTATCGTATTAGAAGGTATCTTATGAAATACATTATCAATCATTCAAACGACACTGCCTTTAATATTGCTTTAGAGGAGTATGCTTTTAAACATCTTCTTGATGAAGATCAAATCTTCCTTCTTTGGATCAACAAACCATCTATCATTGTAGGACGTCACCAAAATACCATCGAAGAAATTAACCGTGACTATGTACGCGATAACGGTATTGAAGTAGTCCGTCGGATCAGTGGTGGTGGAGCTGTTTACCATGATTTGAACAACCTTAACTATACCATCATTTCAAAAGAAGATGAAAACAAGGCCTTTGACTTCAAGAGCTTCTCTACTCCAGTTATCAATACTTTGGCTGAACTTGGTGTTAAAGCTGAATTTACAGGCCGTAACGACTTAGAAATAGACGGTAAGAAATTCTGTGGAAATGCACAAGCCTATATCAATGGCCGTATCATGCACCATGGTTGTCTTCTCTTTGACGTGGATTTGTCAGTCCTAGCTAACGCACTTAAAGTGTCTAAAGATAAGTTTGAATCAAAAGGGGTTAAATCAGTCCGTGCTCGAGTAACTAATATTATCGATGAGTTGCCAGAAAAGATCACTGTTGAAGAATTCCGTGATTTACTCTTGGAATACATGAAAAAAGAATACCCTGAGATGACTGAGTATGTATTCTCAGATGAAGAATTGGCTGAAATCAATCGTATCAAAGATACTAAGTTTGGAACTTGGGACTGGAACTATGGGAAATCACCTGAATACAATGTCCGTCGTGGAACTAAATTCCCAAGCGGTAAGGTGGAAATCTTCGCTAATGTCATTGAATCAAAAATTCAAGATATCAAGATTTACGGTGACTTCTTTGGTATCGAAGATGTTGCAGCAGTAGAAGATGTCCTTCGTGGTGTCAAATACGAACGTGAAGATGTCCTCAAAGCACTTCATACCATTAACTTAGGTCGTTACTTCGCAGGAATTACTGCTGAAGAAATTGCTGAAGCTGTTGTTGAATAAAGTAAAAGATATCCATTTAACATGGATATCTTTTATCTTAGACTTGATATTCAAAAATAATGAGAGTAGAATAAAGAAGAAATCTGAACAAAAAGGGGATCAAATTCAATGATGAAAGTACCAGTAGAAAATCTTGGTCTATTTGAACAGTTAGACCGTATAGTAATGGCTTTTTTTAGCAAGCAACAATCTTCTAGTCCATATGATTTGAATATCAGTATTACACAAGAACACCTTGACCAGAAAAAGCAAGAGCTAGAACCATTAGGCTATCAAGCTGTCCAACTACCATTAGGAATGGCTTTAGATAATGTCATCCAGCAACCTCATTATAAAAGCTTAATCATTGGTGGACTTGCTCCCGACGAAATTATAGTCAGCAAAGAAGAATTAATGCCTTTGAAAGATATTGTGGACAGTTTTTGTATTATGTACGCTGCAGCGAATAACAGACTGGAAAATAGTAAGGCTTATGAATTAATGAAAGATAAGACGGTTTATTTTATTGGTAAACTATTTACAGATATTCAAAAAGCCGGTGATGAAATTGCTTATTTAGGAATTGATCGAATAGCGGACGATGGTACACCATATGAAGCAGTTAAATGTTTTCTAACGGAAGAGAGTGCAGAGAAGTTCAATGGTGAAAAAAGACCTGTCACCCCTGCAAACTTGGCCTATCTAAAATCATTCTGGGGAAAACCAGTTATTATTGAGCCACACCGTAATTATTGGATCGAATTTTTATAGAAAGAATAAAAGAGCGTAAGATTCCATAAAAAATCCTACGCTCTTTTTCTAATACTGAAACATTACATAAATTATATTATGTATCTTGTAAACTATCCAAGGCATTTTTCTGTTCGTCATTAACGATATGCGTATACAAGTCCGTTACCTGTGTGCTAGCATGTCCTAGCTGGTGGCTGACCAAAACTTGGGATTTGGTTGCATCATATAGACGTGTTGCAAGCGTATGGCGTAGTTTGTGGGGTGTCACTCGGACTTTGAAATCTTCAGAATACTTTGCCACCATCTTTTCAACACTAGAAGCATCGATACGGTTTGGAACCCCTCGATACAAGGTTAGAAAGAGGGCTGTATCCTTTTTTTCTGTCTTATATCGTTTGTCTCGAATAGCAAGATATTGCTCTAAATAAGGCTTAGCAAAGGCAGCAACATTAACCGAATCTCGTTTTCCGCCTTTTCGAGTGACTTCAATCACCATCATCTTAAGATTGAGGTCTCGAAGATCTAGGTTAACTGCTTCAGAAAGACGGACACCAGAGGCAAGAAGGAGTGCGATAATCGCTAAATCTCGCTCCTTATTCTTGTTAAAGGACGATAAGGCTCGATTTGAGAGAGTTTTAGGGTATTCCTCATCTATATAATTCAAAAATCCCTCTGTTTCATCACCTAAAAAGAGCTTTTGCTTGATATTTTCAGCTCGCGCAGCCAAGGTTTCTTTCTTTTTCTTGGTAGCAACCTTCTTCATGACATTGCGATAGAAATAAGGTTCACCTTGATCATTTTCAACCTCCTCAGTCAAATACTTATAAAGACTAGAAAGTGCAGAAAGTGTACGGTTAATGGTTGTTTGAGAGACACCATTTTTAGTTGTATTAGCATTAAGCAAAGGGCGTTCACGTAAGTAAAGAATAAAAGATTCCATGTCTTTCTTGGTCATGTGTTCCAGAACGTCTAAGGGAATATTAGACATGGTATCAGCATCTGATATACCAGATTCCAAGACCCAGGTGAAAAATCGATCGTATTCCTTTAAGTATTCGTACAAGGTCGTAAAACTGTATGGAACAGCCAGTTTCGATTGATAGTATTCCAGAACATACCAGGGCATGACTTGTTTGAGTTTATCGATTCGTTCTAATAAGATCTCGCGTTTCATGTTTTTCTCCAAATCTTTCTATACTAGTAGTATAGCATAGCTAGGTATATTTTTCAAGAAAATTATAGTTTTTCGGAAAGATGTTATAGGGGAGATTTAGGAATAGATAACTTAAAACCAAAAGGACATAGTAACCAAAAAATTTTTTAAAGCCAATTATACTCAATTATGTACTTTATTTAAGTGAACACTGGAAATTTTAAAAGCTGTCCATCTACTGTAATATGTACTTTATCTAAGTGAAAACTAAAAACTTTTCAAATGTACATCTTGACAAAATAAGAACACTTTACTTAAAGTGTTCTTATTTTTTTATATCTTTTTTAAACTGTATAAAATGTTCTTGCTTTCTTCTGTAACCTTTGCAAATCAAACATGCCTTTTTAATTCGCTTTCTGTATGCCAGTCTTTCTTTAACTTGAATTTTATAACGATGATCTGGGTTTTCCTGGCATATCCACCATACAGACATATTACTCAACTCTGTGATTTCAGTTGGACTTGCTATTAGAAGGTTTATTTAAATAATCCCGCTCAAACAACGGAATTAAATTTGTTTTTTGCGCTAAAATGATGCGCACGTTTAGAATAAAACAAGTATTAAACTTAATACAATTTTAACATAGCGGAAAAGAGGTGTAAAGAATAAATACTCTGAAAAGCTTGTATACATTTTTGATTCGTGCACAAGTATGTAAATATTGTAAAACAATTTCAAAATGTGGTAGACTAGATATGAATTTTGATGGACGATAATTAGGTCAGAGAAAAGGTTACAGATGGGAAAATTAGTTTTTATCGGAATGCTAGTGTTCTTGGCATTTGTGTTTATTGGAATATTGTTTTGGCTGCGTTTTAGAATGAAGAACACCTTTGAGAACGGTGTTCCAGTGTACGATGCCCCAGCAAATAATCAGACTAGGACGAGTAAGCTATGCGTAGGAGAGTATGCAGTGCACATATTTTTAATACTAATTAGCGCTGTAATTGCCTTTAAGGTCATGAGCATGTTCCGTCATGGGGTGGCGCCAATTGGTGCTGCTATAATCACGCCTTCTATAATGTCGCTTTTCAATGCACGAAGGAGAACCGGGAAATCTTGGATAAGTATCGTTGCAGTGCTTATGATATTCGTGTTTTTGATGTTTGTATATATAATTATAGGTCTACCTGATAACGCACCTCCACTTAAAATTGACGGAACTGAAATTCATCTTACAGAGACTAAGATTTCGGATTTGATAGACAAGGGGTTTGAAATTTATGTGTCAAATGGTAGACATGATTATCCTAATTATAACGAGCTTTTGACAACGGGAAGCTATACTAAATACCAAGGAGCTGAGGTTAGTGTACCAAACGGCTTTAAGTCATATGACTCAGCAGTTACGCGATCTACCTATCTTCTTGTAAAGAAGAATGTAGTTCTCGGATGTATAGGTGTTTACGGAGATAAGAGGAAGAGTACGGAGCTGAAGGACTGTGTAGTTACGCAGGTTTGCTTCGATTCTGAGTGCACAGCTGTTTCCAAAAAATATGGAATTTCACATAATATAGATGGTATAGATTTGCTAAAGAAGCTTGACGAAAACGAGTTCACGAAAGTATTTGGGAAAAAAATATGGCTGACTCCAAGCGAGCCAAGAGATGAATATTTGGCTCATTATGGCGTGCAGTGGGGAGCAGGTAACAATGAATTCTTTTGGAATCATTATTTTATGAATTTAGACCTTGATTCGAATAATGATATAGTTAATTTTAATTTTAGTTCTAATATTGCAGCAGAGCGATAGAAGAATTTGCAGGGATAATTAGGCAAAATGAAAAAGAAAAAAGTACTAAGTAAGACAAAGTATGCTATTTATCTTCTAGTGGTCCACTTTATATGCATACTTTTCACTATAAGCAAAATAGTGATACCTTCATGGGGTCACTGGTTAGAGACGACACGCTTTCTTTGGACAAGCTTTCCTACCTATGTATGCGTGTTAGTAGCCGTTTTCCCAATGGTATGCTTTTGGCCATATTTGATTAGTGCAGATTTTAAGCTGGGTACAGCAAAGACCTTGCTTGCGACTTTTGGTCTAGTCTAATAGTAGGTAACGTGACTCTGATTTTGATATATACGACTATTTTGCACAAGGTATTATAGGTATAAAAAAATCCCTATAAAGGGATTTTTTGATTACTTCAAGTAGCTCGTCATATTCTTCAAATGCTGGAACCTCTGGGTGATCCTTCTTGATTGATTCGGTGCTTTCTAAACAAGAATCCTTGTGGGTGTCTCCTTGAAAGAAGTCGCTTTAATCGACGGTCAAGGCAGCTGATTTAGCTTATCTTAGCTATGAACTCAGAGAACAGTTGAAACTGAAAGGTTACCATCCTTGGACGCCTTTACGTCAAAATATGGCAAGAGCTAATCAACATAATCATTGGAAACTAATGGCTATGAGACGGACTATTGAAACTCGATTTTCAGAACTTTGTGCTTTTTTTGATGTCGAACAAACACTAGCTAGAGGCTTAACAGGATTGCAGTTGAGAATGGAGCAAATTGTACTGACTTATAATCTGAGATACTTTGAGATTAACTAGCACCACGAGTAAAAATCTATATCTTACTATCAATAAGACCTTAAATGAGTAGCAAAAAATGTACAATTGAACCACTACTTCTTCTGCACCTATTAGAGTAAAAATGTACAAATCAATTCCTTAAATCAGATGATGTTATGAACTAGAAAATATACAAAATTACACTTCAAAATAATGTACAAAATAAAAATAAAGTACACTTTTTAAAGAATGTACTTTATGCTTCTAATTCAGTTGTATCAATAGTTTAGCTCACGTTAAGTCAATTGTACATAAACTTTTAGTTTTTTCAGGAATGTTCAAGTAAGCTATACAATTCTAAAAAACGTCTAGATTCGCTAAGTGAATTATTGATCATTAATTTATTGACTTAAAAAATTTCTAAAGCTTCTACAGTTTATCAGAATAAAATATAAAAACTCGATACCATTATTTAGGAATCGAGTTTTGATTCATATGACTCGGTCTATCTTTTTAATTACTAATTTTAGACCAACTATATACGAGACATAACATAAGTTATGTAAAAATAATCCTACAACAACAAATCTTTCACTTTTCCAATTTCACTTTTTGGAATCACGAGATGAATCATATCACCTAGATACATCCTTGTAGATCCATTAACTGTCTTACTCTTACCATTATGTACCTGGGTTGTGATAAGCACATTGTGTGGTAAATTGAGTTCATGTACCTGCTTACCAGCTATCTTATCAGAAACTGGGATTTCTATAAGAGTAACTTCACCATCGTCACTTGCGGTTTCTGGTAACATTTTTTCAAGCATGGCTTCATAGACAGGCGCTCCTTTGAGCAGATCCATGATAATATAGGCAACTAAAGTCACCATGCCTAAAGGCATGAGATTTCGGATGTCACCAACCATTTCAGTTACAAGTATCATAGCTGTCAAAGGTGCTTTTGAGATAGCACCAAAATAACCACTCATTCCAAGAATCACAAAGATAGGAAATTGCTGCTGGGTAACAAGGCCAAGATTGACACAAATAACCCCCACCAGGGCACCAAGTAAGGAACCTAAAGCTAAAATTGGCAAGAAAATACCACCTGGCAGTCCACTACCATAACTGATCATACTCCAGATAAATCGAATAATAAAGTAAGCCAAGAGAATTTGGAAGTCAAAATCTTGTTCTGTTAAGGATAAGACAACCTGATTGCCTCCACCAAGTATCTGTGGCAGGAAAACTCCTACTGGAATGATAAGAAGAAAGGCTAGAATAGGATAATAGGCCTTATCCAGATGAATCTTTTGGCCAATCCAATCATATACTTTTCCAACGTTAAGAACGGCTTGCTCATATAGATATCCAGAAACTCCAAGAAAAATCCCCATAACCAGATAAATCCAATATTGACTAAGACTCATTTGAGGAATATTATCAGGCATATCAAGCACAGGTGTTAAGCCAAAGATGAGAAGGGAAACAAAGTTTGCTACTAGACTAGCAGCCAAGGTAGAAACCCAAAAGAATCGTGAAAAATGGTGATAGACTTCTTCTACTACAAATAATAACCCCGCAATCGGTGCATTAAAGGCTGCAGCAAGTCCAGCAGCAGCTCCACTAGCAATCAAAGAACGCTCCTCAACAGGGCTAGACTTGAGCCATTTAGCAATTCCTTTTCCTCCAGTGGCACCTAGCTGAATACTGGGACCTTCACGACCGAGCATAAGCCCGCTCGCAATTGCTAATATACCTAAAATGTATTTTTTCCAGAGAACACTCCACCATTTGAGAGACATGAGACCTTTTAACTCTGCCTCAACTTGAGGAATACCAGAACCTTTGATATCTTTTTCTGAGCGTGTTAATTTGGCACTAAGTAAGCAAATGAGGATATAAAACAATAAAATAATCAATAGATTCCGTATCAGATTCTCTTGGTCATGATAAAATCCTTGAACGATATGAAAGCCTTTTTCAATCAAAAAACGAAATGACCCAACAATAAGTCCTACGACTAATCCAACAATAATACCTCGCCCTACTTGAGCTAAGATTGTACTGGACGCGAAGGCAAATTCTTTCTTGGAACTAAGTAATTCCGACTGTTCCTCCATAATTCTCTCCTTTAATTATCTTTTACTAGTTTCTGAAACGATCGTTTTAATCGGTTCAAAACTGGTGCGATGAATAGGTGTGACACCGTGCTTTTCAATTCCTTCTAGATGCTTAGCAGTTCCATAGCCAGCATTTTGAGCAAAATCATAACCTGGAAATTCTTCGTCATAGTTAGCCATGATCTTATCTCTTGTAACCTTCGCAACGATAGATGCTGCTGCAATAGATAAGGAGTTGGCATCCCCTTTGATGATGGATGTCTGAGAAATCGACAAATCCAACTTCATAGCATCAATCAAAAGATGTTCTGGCTGAGGTTCAAGTTGAGAGATAGCTTCCTTCATGGCTAGTTTAGTTGCTTCATAGATATTGACTTGGTCGATGACATTATTGTCCATAATACCAATGCCAATTGCTAAAGCATTGTTCTTAACGGCTTGAAAAATCTCTTGATGTTTTTTCTTTGGGATCTTTTTACTGTCATTCAAGCCTTTAATCTTACAATTTTTGGGAAGAATGACAGCTGCAGCAACCACTGGACCAGCCAGAGGGCCACGTCCAACCTCATCTACACCAGCAATGAAGCTTATTCCATTCTCGTAAAGCTCTTTTTCATAGCTAAGCATGGCTTCTAAGCGAAGATTTTCATCAATGTCAGATTGAAGGGCCTTTTTACGCTTTTCAATTTCCTTTTGGACACCTGAACGAGAATCTTTTTCAAATTCCTTAAACAAGGGACTTTCAAGTTCAGTTATCTTTGCTAACTTCTCTTTTATTTCTTTAATCGTTGCCATTGAGATCATCCAATGTATCTAAGGTATAGTTACCAAGTTTTCCATCACGAACCTCTTTGACAAAGAGATTGTAAAAACGATCGTAATCATCACGGAAACCAAGGATACGAGTCATATCCATGATAATTTCAGGAGCTTCATCATCCAGATTCATTTGTTTAAAACGTTCTTGAAGCTTATCGGGATAATGGGTTTTAAAGTAGTTGAGACCGAAAATCGTCACTTCATCCATCGGAAGCAACTGGTCTTTGATAGCTCCAGTCAATGCGAGTTTAAGGGCAACCGTTTCATCTTCGAATTTTGGCCAAAGAATCCCTGGAGTATCCAAAATTTCTAAATCCTTATTGGTTTTAAGCCATTGCTGGCCTTTTGTCACACCAGGCTTGTTTCCAACTACAGCAATTTTCTTACCAGCTAAACGGTTCATCAGAGTAGATTTTCCAGCATTTGGAATGCCGATAATCATAGTTCGCAAAGTTTCGATTTGAATACCACGTTCTCTTTGACGAGCAATCTTATCTGCCATAAGTTTCTTAGCAGCATCGGTCACGACTTTAACTGTAATCTGCTCTTTGGAGTTAATAGCTAGGGTTTGAATCCCTTGTGATTCAAAGTGCTGACGCCATTCTTTCGTTTGAACTGGGTCTGCTAGATCTGCCTTGTTTAAAATCAGGAGCCTTGGTTTATCTCCTACAATTTTAGTTAGCATCGGATTTTGACTAGACAAGGGCAAGCGGGCATCCACCAAAATCGTCACAAAATCAACAAATTTTAAATTTTCCTGGACCTGACGTCGTGCTTTAGACATATGCCCAGGAAACCATTGAATAGTTGCCATAATGTAAAATTCCTTTCTCAGTTTGGATTTTATCTATTTTTTTATTTTCTCGAGTAAGCAATAGATAGCTTTTTTTCTAAAAATAAATCACTAACCTTTATTATATCATGATTTCTCCTATTTGACTCTCTATTCAGTCTATTGGTTTTTTTATTCCTTCCTCTAAAACGATTGAAAAATAATAGTGTTCACCATGATTTTTTACATAATGCTTTATATACTTTTCTGTTTGAGGAATGGATTTGCTACAATCGCTAGTTGGATCTTGTTTCTCATAATGCCAATTGTCATAAGTATGTGTCAATTGAGCATTTTTGTAGCAAAACACATCTCCACCTAATATGGTCAGATTATTCGCTTGGACAATAGCAAGTAAGTCTGTTATAACTGAGTAGCTATAAGCGTATGCATTAATCCCTAAGTGCTTTAGATTTATTCCTCTTTTGTGAATATGTTCAAAATTCATCTTCATAATGAAAAGTCCTCAAGTTGCTCTTGATAAGCAAAATCGATAACCACTTTTCAGTCGTTATCGATTCTAATGATTTCTAGTCTTTTTCACCCAGCTTACTGTTGATTGTCATCATAATACTTGCAATCTTTTCTCCCCAATATGGGTCTGATGCGTAAAGGACATTCATTCCGGAAGCTTTATTTCCAAGATGGGTTCTACCTTGGTCATAATAATTCTCGCGAATCCATTTAG
The DNA here is from genome assembly GCA_963524795.1 of uncultured Streptococcus sp. Classification (GTDB taxonomy): domain Bacteria; phylum Bacillota; class Bacilli; order Lactobacillales; family Streptococcaceae; genus Streptococcus. The sequence continues at coordinate 9,196 of CAURIB010000004.1, read as the reverse complement.
CTGCACCTAAGATACCCTTGTCGACATTGTCAAAGCTTTTGGCTGAATCATATGGTGTTGTATCATAGGCTGCAATACCAAAGAAGTTATTCTTATCCTTGGCAATCTGGCTACGTCCCCATGAACTTTCTAGAGCACTGTGGGCAATCAAGTAGAGGGCGTTGATTTTATAACGTTCTTCCGCTTCTTTAAAGACTGCACCTTTACCTGCCAAACGACTTCCTTGAATATTCATGATAGAGAAAATTTTATCCAACTCTGCTGCTGTATAATTAGTTGGTTTGCTTAAATCTCTAAACAAGAAAGGATTTTCAACTGTAAAGTTGTCAAAGTTAGCACCATCAGCTGAATAATACTTTTTACCAATGGTCATAGCCGAGCTATGTGGTGCAACTCGAATACTAGCATAAGGTGATAACTCGTGGTAGAGATATTTACCATCCGTAGTATAGTGAGGAATGAAGTCACTTGCAGAACTAACTGCTACAAGATCATTCTTGTTCATATAACCTGAAAGGCCAGAGATTTTGACTGGAAGTCGACCACCTTGAACTTCTGTTCCAGTAACTGAAACAATGCTACCTTGTGAGATATAGCTGAGTCTATCACCTGAAGCGCTGTAGACATAAGCTGTAATTGGAGCTACCTTATAGTAAGATGATGGATCAGAAATCCATTTTCCATTACTTTGGAAAGAATGGTCTTTACCTTTGATTTTGAAAGTCCCAGTTACATAAACTCCATCTTCTTTGAGGTAATACCAAGCGTCATAGTCCTTATCAAAAATCCATTCATTCTTAGCCATATAGCCGCCAGATTTTAGATAGTAAGCTCCCTGCCACTGATTTTCAGCGTAGCTACCATCAGCTTTGATATAGAACCAGCTATTGTGTTTCTTATCAAAGATCCATTCATTCTCAGCCATGGCTCCACTATCTTTAAGATAGTATTTCTTTTTCCAGGTGCTACTTTCCATTACACCTTCCGCATCAAAGTAATACCAACGGTCTTTAATTTTTTCCCATTTATTTCTAGTTATCTTACCAGAGGCGTCAGCGTAATACCACTTGTTAGAAATTTTAACCCATGAAGATTCGGCTAATGCACCGCTCTTGTTGAAGAGATACTCTTTGTAAATCGTATCACTGAGCATCGTTCCGTCTTGGTTAAAGTAATACCAGATGTTCTTAATTTTTTCCCACTTATTACGAAGAATTTTCCCATCTTGATTTCCATAGTACCATTTATCACCAATTTTAGTCCAAGTGTTAATTGATAAAGCTCCACTACTATTGAACAAATAGTCTTCGTAAATGACATTACTAAGCATGATACCGTCTTGATTAAAGTGATACCAATCTCCAGAAATACTAGCCCATTTATTTCGAGTTACTTTTCCTTCTTCAGTCGCATAATACCATTTATTTTCAAGTTTCACCCATGATGATTCAGCTAAGGCTCCACTCTTATTGAAAAGATAGTCGTTAAAGACAGTATTGCTAAGCATGGTACCATCCTGGTTAAAATAATACCAAACTCCAGCAATCTTCTTCCAATTTAAAACAGGCTTATTATTCTCATAATAGCGCCATTGACTGTTTTCTTTTTGCCAACCTTCTTTGTTAACCTCTTCTACTACTGCTTCTGTCGAAGACTGCTCCTTGGTGTTAGTAGTTTCTTGCTTTGGGGAAGTTTGAGGCTCGACTTTTTCTGACTTGTTTTGAGTTTGGTTCAGATTGTCATTTCCTGCTTGGCTTCCTGTAGCCTTTTCAGAAGTTTGAACTTTATCGGTAGCTTGAGATTCCTCAGCATAGACGGTCGTTTTTGCAAAACCTGCCATAGAGAGGGCAACCGTACTTGCCAGCAATACTTTTTTCATTCTTTTCTCCTAACAAATACCAAGTTTGGGATTTGTTTTTCTTAAATATTGTATTAAAAACGCTAATTATCCATTTTATTATACAATATTATTTTAAATACGAAAGTAGTATTTAAAATTAGAAAGAAACTTGTAATATTTCTACAATATTTTAGAAATAAAAGGCGATAAAAAGTAGTCGAACATCAGCTGAACGACTACTTTTTAATAACATTATGCCTGCCCATAGACTTCTTTGCGTTTTGTTTTAGTTACTTTGCTAGTACTCTTCCAAAGGTTTGGATTGATGAAAATAGTGACGATCGCTAGTATTGCAAAACCAATCCCAACATACCAGTAGGGTGTATCCAGAGTTGTAGAGCGTCCTGAAAGATTGACAATTCCTCGGAATAGTGTACCTGTTGTAGTAATCGCTACTGCCGAATTCCATAGATTTAGACTAATACGAGAGAAATGAGGAAGAACCTTGAGAAAGATTGCTAGTAGAATTCCTCCAATAAGAGGTACAGCAAATAAATAGTGCATATGAACAGAAGTTTCTCCAAAACTAAAAGCTTCGTAAATTCTAGAAAATGCAAAGAAGAAAATCGTGATTAGTGTATAAGAAATGACCGTTTTTTTAAATCGTTTTTTTCCAAAATTAGTAACCAATGTAGACAATGTCACTCACCGCCCTTTCTGAAATTTTGTTTCCTCCAGTCGTTGGTTTATTGATAACCTGACCGTTGAAATAAAGTGTAGATGATCCACCACCATCAAGGTTGTAGGCAGTCTTTGCACCATAAGATTTCATGACCTCAGCTAACTGATAAAGAGAGAGACCTTCACTTTCAGAGGTACGTCCATCTGAAACCACGATGATATAGTGGTTTTCATCGATCATACCAATCGCTGAACGAGGATTTGATGCCATGGCCTGTCCTACTTCTGTATTGGTATCAACTGCAATTTCACCATTTTCGACCAAGGCTGGTCCAAAAGCTAATAGATTAACGACACCGTCATTTACTAGTTGCTCAGATGAAATCTGATCTTCGTATATAACCTTGAAAGAGCCATCTTTATAAATAGCTAGGTCGCCATTACTAGAATCTTCACGAACAGTATCACGATAAACTACTCCATTACGGATAACATAGCCTGTTGAGTTAGCACCATAGTAGTCCCCGTTTACCGCTAAAATGGCATTGTTGTCAGCTGCGGTTACAGAGGTTTTTGCAGTTACGTTAGTTCCATAAGCATTTTGAGCAAAGGCAGTTTTCAGATAATCCGATGAGCTCAGAGTAATATCAGCAACGTAGACTTGTGTATTATTGACAGTCGTTTCAGACAAATTGACAGAAATATTGTCATCTTTATAACTAGAGTCAGTGACAGTAGCTGTTTTAGCAGCTTGACTTGCTGCTGCAGCATTGGAACTTGTGCTAGTTGTGGTAACTGTCGAGATAGTTTCAGCGAGGACAAAGGTCTTTAGCATTGAGTAACTAAAGGATCCTGTCAAGAGTAGACCAAGAACTGAGGCGTAAGCATAGCGTTTCTTTAATAATTTCATAATACAGTTGATGTCCTTTCCTTAAAGATGAATTTCTTCTGCACTGTCCAAGAGACAGTGAAGAGAAGAATGCCAACGATAACTTTAGCAATCAGAAGGTTGATGCCAAAGACTGTAAAGAAGAGACGAATCAGTAGCGTGTCTAAGACAAAGAGTCCGACTGCTAGACCAAAGTATCCCATCCCTGTTTTCACAAGGCTATCGTCGTTTTTAAAGACTAGTTTTTTATTTGTAGAATAGTTAAAAATAGAGCTAGTTACACGAGCGACTCCGTTTGCTAGAAAGATTCGTAGACTCGTCGGAACTGTCGGTAAAATCAAGATTGCTAGAGCGTAAACGATATAGTCTACAACAAAGCTACTGAGAGATGACAAGGCGAATTTAAAGATATTTTTATAAATCATGAGCCCGTCTTGGATTGGACGGAAGTGTGAAGCCTCATTATCGTTGATATAGACAGTTTCAATAGGCACTTCTAGAATCTCGTATTCTTTTGTTGCTTCGAGCAACATATTCATTTCATATTCATAACGTTGGCCTTCAATCTTAAGCATAAACGGTATCAAGTTTGTCGTAAATGCACGAAGTCCAGTTTGCGTATCTGTTACTCCTACTCCTGTTTGAAGCTTAAAGAGAGCTTTGGTTAAGCTGTTACCAAAACGGCTACGAAGGGGAACTTTTCCAGAAAAGGCACGTACACCCAAGATTAGCTTGTTTGGATTTTCGGAAGCTTTATTAGCCGTGCGGAAAATATCCCATACCTTGTGCTGTCCATCCGCATCTGCTGTGACAACCGTACCATAAATGTTTTGTTCTTGGATATAAGTAAAGGCTGTTTTTAGAGCCTGCCCTTTACCTTGGTTCACTTGGTGACGAATGACAGTAGCATATTGTTTTGCTTTATCAAAGATTTTTTGGTACTCTGATGAACTGCCGTCGTCTATGACTAAGATATGAAAATCACTCTTTTCGTGAATTTTTTCGATGAGTTTGATAAGTTGCTTATCTGGTTGATAAGCTGGAATGACTATGTAGTTCATATCGATACCTCTTTCTTTGATGATGGTATAACTATACAGAACATCGCTTAAAGATACCTTATATCAGTTTTCTTTAAGATTAGGTTTAAAAAAATTTAAGCTTAAAGAAAAGACTTATCACTTAATAAGAAATATGGTTTGAATTTTCAGATAAAAATAAATATACAAAAAAACCTCAAATAGTAACTGTATTTGAGGATGAATCTTATCACAAAACGAGAGTTCTTAATCTATCTTCTCTCTTAATCTTTCAACAAAGAGATAGGCTGCGGGGCAGGTTAGAGTATTTTTAATAGTAAGATTATTGATTTGGTAAATCTTCTTACGGTCAGTATGTGGAAATTCACGACAGGCTTTGGGACGGACGTCGTAGATTGAACAAAGATTATCGCCTCCTAAAAATGGACAGGGCATAGATTTGAAGACCTTATCTCCATCTTCATCTACTTGCAAAAACTCAGCTTCAAAGGCTGGCAATTTCATTTTAAAGTATTTTGCGATACGTGTGATATCTGCTTCTTTAAAGTCTGGACCAAGACTCTTGCAACAGTTAGCGCAGGCTGTACAATCAATTTCAGTAAAAACTTCTTGATGGATTTCAAGGGCAATTTTATCCAAATTTTTAGGTGCTTTCTTTTTCAGATTTCCTAAAAACTTCCGATGCTCTTTTTGTTTTTGCAAGGCTAGTTGGTGATAATATTCGATATCGATTTCTTTTGACATAGTTTCTTTCTAATTTTTTAATGTTGATACAAATATTTTTAGTTTATACATAAAATAAATTATGTATAATTGCTTCAAGACATAATTTTAACAATAATGAGCCTCTCCATGCAGAACGAAAACTACTGCTATACTATCATTCTTTCTAAAAAAGGTTTGATGCAGTTGGTTAAAATGCCTTCTATCCAAGATTTTTGAGCGGACGATAGGTTTTCTGCATTCAAAGACTCCTTTAAAAAATCACGTACCTGGTCGGGTGCTATTTCAAACTCAAAAGCCTTCATTTTGTAGAAAAAATCAAATAGATTATTAGATAGATATTCTCTTGAAAATGGGATTTCTCCAGTTTTTCGATACGTCGTTAAAAGTCGAGAAAAGCGAGCTTTTTCTTCTGGAATATCTTGAAAATAAGAGTTTAACAACCATACTTGCTTTTGTTTTTTTTCAAGGGGATCTTGACTAGCAATGCGTTGATCCTTTTCGAGTTCTTTTTGATACTGTTTTGATTTTATAGAACGTTCTGTCCGATTTTTACCGAAGAGAATCTTTTCCCACTGGCGTTCTTCTAGAGTCAGTGTTTCGCTCAGTCCAAAGTAATCTTGATAGGCACGTTCAGCTGGTCCCATTGCTAGAACCAGGTTATCCGCATATTGTTTTGCAATCTTGTCTCGCTTCTTTCGCTCCTTTTCAGCTTTGATGCGAAGTTCTTGCTCATAGTCAATTTTTTCTTTTCCTAGTTTAACTAGATAAAGTTGATCGTCAGATTTTCCAAGTAGAAAGGGTTTGATAAATTTCTCAAGGACTTCTTCCATACGAGCTTTCTTCAAAGGCTCTGCCTTAGTCCAACTTCCACCTTGAAATACCTCCAAAAAGAGTTGATAATCCTTTTCTGGTGAGAATTGATTACCTCGATTTGACTTAAAAGCTCCCTTTTCCCATAGCCAGTTGATCAGTCGCTCATCAAAATCTGTTTTATTAACTCGAATGGCTTCTTTTTTCTGGGCCTTTCTGGTTAGATTTTCAAGCTTTCTGAGAAGTTTTTCCTCCTCTTCTAGCTGTTGATCTAGGCTAATTCTTTGGAAATGACGCACACAGTCACTCCCAATGGGAAAGAGACGTTTGCCAGTAACTCCGTTAAAAAGTTCATAAGCATACTTAATAGCATTACCGCAGACACAATTGCTTCGACCGATTCCATTAAAAATCAAGGAAACTTCACTCCATTCTTTGGTAGCTTGTTCCCAAGTATCGGCTTTAGATGCCTCTAAAACTGCATCATATAAGTTTTTTCTAACAGGAATGGACATGATGTCTCCTTTCTTTTTAGAGTTTAACGACTTCTACTTGGTCTTTACCAAGTAGAATCAAATATTTCTCAACTGTTTCTATCTGATAAGAGCGAGATAGAGCCTCTGCATAGAGATCTAATTGTCTTCGATAGCGTTCAACAAGTTGACTAGCATGCTCATAACGGTCTGTCTTGTAGTCAAAGAGAGCAATCTTATCATTGTAGAGGAGATACCCATCTAAGATTCCACGGACAACAAAGTTTTCTTGGCTTTTCTCGTCTCTTTTTAACATTGAGAAAGGCTGTTCTCGATAGAGTTTATCTTGATTTGCAAGAATCTCTTGACCTAGCGCTGTATCAAAGAAGGACAAAATTTTTCCTAGATTGATTTTGGATTTGACATCCGAACTTACCTTAACTTGCTCCAGAGCTTCTGTCAAGGTTTCCAATGTAGGTTTTTTATCGAGATTGATTCGTTGCATGAGTTCATGGGTAGCACTACCAATTTCAGCACCAGTAACTTTCTTAGTTTTAGAGAAATCAGGAAGCTTGAATTGAACAGTGCTTTCTTTTAGTTGACTTTGACCAGCCACTACTACGCCTTCCATATCCATGACAGGTTCATAGAATTTTTTAATCTGACTTGGTGTTTGAACACTTGGAAGATTGATTGCTGCACGGTGAACTTGATTATAGACTTCCACTTCTTTCAGCATTTGTAAAGCTTCCCTAATGGTATCAGACTGACGGTTATCTGCTTGGGATTGATCTTGAAGCTGGCTTTTATTTTCCAATTCTCCGATAGCTTCCTTGGTTAAGTCTTCTTCACCCTCAAAACGTACAGTGAAGTGCAAATCCTCTTTCGTAAATGCTTGGTAAATGGCCCAAATCCAGTCCTGGAAATTACTAGCATCTAGTCTAGTTTCTCGAGTCAAAAGACCTTTCCCATTTGTCGGATATTCTTTAGCTTCTAATTTTTCACGAGATCCTTTTCCGACTAAATATAATTTTTTCTCAGCACGAGTCATGGCTACATAAAGCAAACGCATGAGTTCAGAATAACTTGCTAATTGGAGTTCTTCTTCATTTTGAGTATAAGTTAAGCTTGGAATGGATAACTTAATCGTATATGGAACATATTCCTCTTTTGCATTTGTAGTTACTCTAGCTACGTACTTAAGACCAAGGCCATTTTTACGACTTAGAATAACTTCAGACATGGAATCTTGCTTATTAAATTGCTGATCAATGTTAAGGATAAAGACATAAGGAAACTCAAGGCCCTTACTTTTATGAATACTCATAAGTTCTACAGCATCCTTGGGTGGTGCTACAGCCACATTGGCAAGATCATGCTGGGCTTCCAAGACCTGATCTATCATTCGAATAAAGCGAGATAATCCCTTGAAATTACTCTTTTCAAACTGATCTGCTCTTAAAGCAAGGGCATAGAGATTTGCCTGTCTAGCTTGACCATTTGGCAAAGCACCGACATAGTCATAGTAAAAACGGTCGCTATAGATTTTCCAAATGAGATCATAGAGTGAGTGCGTTTTAGAATACAAGCGCCAAGACTGGATAGTTTCCATGAAAAAGTTTAGTTTCTTTTGTAATTCAGCTTTGATTAAATCCTTTTGAAGACCCGTATTTGCTTGAGCATTGACTAGTTTTTCATAAAAATTTTCTTGAGGTTTTTCTTCAGATTTTTGGAGAGCTAGACGAGCTAATTCATCCTCATCAAAGCTAAACATTGGAGACTTCATTAGAGCTACTAAAGCAAAGTCTTGCAGAGGATTATGGATGACACGAAGAGTATCCAACATAACCTGCACTTCTAAAGATTGCAAATAATTGTTTAGAGCGCCATCAGTTTTAACTGGTATCCCATATTCCGACAAAGCAAGTAAAACCTGGTCGTTCCGACTTCTGCTGGCAGTCAAGAGAGCCATGTCCTTGAAAGGTACACCTTTATCATTATGAAGATGCAATATTTCCTTAATGACCATTCGCATTTCACCAGTCAGTTTGTTGGACGAAAACTCTTCCTCTTCCTTAGAATCACCATCAACATCCTTATCATACAAGAGGACTTCTGCCTTGTTTTCTGGATCTGGATGTAAATCAGTATTTCCGAAAACAAGTTGATGCATGCCATCATAAGAAATCTCTCCAACTTCCTCGTCCATAAGATGTTTAAAAACATCATTCGTAGCATCTAGAACTTCTGAACTACTACGGAAATTTTCCTTAAGTAGAATTAATTGACCTTCTTCACTTTCCTGAGCAAATCTATGAAATTTTTCGTTGAAGATTTGGGGATCTGCCTGTCTAAAACGATAAATAGACTGCTTAATATCTCCTACCATAAAACGATTATGGCCGTTTGAAAGGAGTTCCAGCATTCTTTCCTGGATGTGGTTGGTATCTTGGTACTCATCGACCATGACTTCATGGAAGCGTTCCTGATACTCTTGTCTAACCTGAGGGAAGTTTTCCAAAATCTCAATGGTATAGTGGCTAATATCAGCAAATTCAAAGGCATTTTCTTCACGTTTACGCTTTCGATAAGCTGAAACAAAATCACTCATGAAAACTTGAAAAGTCTTTGCTAAGTCCCAAGACTCTTGATGATATTTTTCCTGGAATTTTAGTAAAGTGATTTGGTCATTTAGTGCAATTAGCTTTTCAAACTTGTCTTTTCTCTCTTGGTTGTA